>DALYNO010000090.1:0-10255 GCA_031975295.1 Anaerocolumna sp.
GTTTCATGTTATGATTAATACACATAATCAGAAAATTAGGAATTCTTATGCATTGGAATCGAAGCATGATACTTTTTGATTTTTGCCATCGTGATATAAAAAGTAGGGCATTTGTTGGGCAACTCATCTAATAGGGCATGCTCCAGTTTCACAGTCATTATCTATTAGTTCTTGTTCTTCTTCACTTTCCAGTGACTTTAATAAGTCATAATCTATTTCTTTTACATGAACTAACCTCTGTTCATAATCCTCTTTTGTAGTACACTCAAATGGCAGCAAGGGATAGGTTTCTTCAAATAAAGGCAAGAAGGTGACACCCACTGTGTACGCAAAGTTATTATGTAGCCATTTAGCTACATCTTCCCATTCATTTTCTCTTACATGAACCGTAATACTTGTATTGTGATCGGTCCAGGCTTCCATGGTTAATTTATAGAGCTCTAGTTGTTCTATAGCACCAACTTCGTATTTCGTTTTCCCATCAGTTGCCTTCATTGGAAATTCAATAACCTTTATGGTACAATCTTCATCGGACTGCCCCACCTCGTTATAAATTGGATAACTCCCTTGTGCTTCTATTAATTTGTACAAGGGATCAGTGACTGCAATACGTACTCTTCTAATAAAATAATTGGCATGTGGATAATGTACTCCGGAACTTACTCCTGGAAGATTAGATAGAGTACCTTCTGGCTTTATGGTAGTCATAAGATCAGGCTTTTTAATACCAAGCTCTTTGCAATATCTTTCACCCTCTTCATGTACTACTTTTCTTAGGTGACTTAACAAGTCTTTCAGTTCTTCATAAGTCATACCAGTCATATTAACCATATCCATCATTCCCGTAAAAGAGATACCCACAATTCTGTCTTCCTGCATTACCTGGTTCCATTCTGGAAGTTCTACATCCACTAAAGTCATACGTATAGTTACCCTGGCAGATAAACGCATAATTTCTTCTAAGGACTTCATATCCAGCCTGTTATCTTCCTTTACAAAGGCCACAAGATTATTAGTTGAAAGATTACAGCATTGCTTAGATCTTAACAATATTTCACCACAGGGATTACATCCCTCAAAGGTTTTCTTTCTTCTCATGGCTTCCATGCCATTGATAAAACCCGGCTCTCCGTTTATGCGTATAGAATCTAGCATTTCCATTATTTTATCAAGAGATGGCTTCTTATGATATAATACAGAATTATTACTCATTTTACGATGAGAGATTTCTTTATCCTCAATCCAATTACCATTTATAACTTTATATATATTTCTTTTCGCCTCAATAACCGTAGTATCCTCATCTTTACAGATAACCATCATTGCACTTCTTCTAACTCCGCCAGACACCACGTTTTCACTTATAATTGTAGCAATATCTAATACATCTATTGTTTCTAATCTGCCACCTGTTCTCCCCTCAATTACCCTGTTCATTTTCTCAAACATTCTTTGCAGTGACTTATGACCAGAGGCTCTGCCACCAAACCTTTTTAATCTTTCTCCTTCAGGTCTTACATAACTGTAATCGATTGTTACATGAGAAATACCTTTATATGCTTGGGCTGTAAGAATGTTCAAGTAAATCTCAAGAGCATCACACCAGCCTTCTTTGCTATCTCCCACCATAATAATAGCTTTATCATCATTCATTACTAGCTTTGTATTTTCTCTTTCTTCCTTTGGAGTCTCTCTTCCTATCTGTTTGTTATAAATAGTATCCAGAGAAACCTTTCTGGTAGGAGGAAGAGACTCTATATAGTTTTTATCTATTCTTACACCAACGCCACAACCTAACATGAGCAGATAAAATACATCTACAAAATCACGCAATGTCTTTATATTTGTGAAACAGCAATTATAATTAGACAGCGGATACTCTTTCACAATTTCAGTTCCGCCCATATAGAGGGTACGTCCAGAGGGAAAGGTTCTAAGATTATACAGATTATCAAATAACATCTCTGCTTCTTCTTTTAAATGTCCATAGTCAATCAAAAGACCATTTTTTATTTTAAATTCTTTTTCAAGTTCTATATTATATAAAGTGGTACGTAAGACCGTTTCATACCAAGTTTCTCTTCTTTTTTCTTGTTCCAAATATCTTGCATAGGTCCGTAAATATACAAACTCACCTATACCCTTAAGGGGATAATTACCACTTCTATTTTTATATTTATCTAAGAATTCATCTGTTAATAATAAATCCATTATTATTCCTCCACTTTTTAAGGTTACCTATTTTAAATAATTTATGTATCAAGTCATTATAAGTCCATTTAATTAACAATATAAATGAAAGGTATATAACATGAAATATTTAGTTGCTTACATATTTTGTTACTTAAATATTTAATGCCTATAACTTAGTCAGGCAAAATTGCAGATAAAATAAAACACATTTGCCTATACATACATTATACACACTATATATTGTGTTTATATTATACTTCAACACTATATATATGTCAACTGTAACCCTGAGTCGGCGTTTGGCACATTATCACAGATATTTTATATGATCATCATATGATCATCCTCTTATTATTTCTAGCCCATTTGGATGAGACTATAAAAATAATACGAATCAAAAAACCTCTTAGATTGTAATAATGCTTACAACCTAAGAGGTTTTCTATTTATATATTTAATTTGAATTAACGTTTGTCGTCTAGAACAGTTTCTTCATCAAATTCTTCGTCCATGAATTCATCATCACCGAAATCATCCATCATTTCTTCATCTTCAAATTCATCAATTTCTATTCCATCGATGTCATCCATAGATGATTCATTATATTGGAAGTTTTCATAATCATCTTCATAGTCTTCAGAAATTAATAACTCTTCATCCATATCACTGTCTAACTTAACGGAACGGTATCTCTTCATACCTGTACCGGCAGGAATTAACTTACCAATAATTACGTTTTCTTTCAGACCAATTAATGGATCAATCTTACCGTTAATGGCTGCTTCTGTTAATACTTTAGTAGTTTCCTGGAAAGATGCGGCTGAAAGGAAGGAGTTCGTTGCAAGGGAAGCCTTTGTAATACCAAGCATTACCTGCTTGCCTTCCGCTAATGTACCGCCTTCTTTTTCTAATCTTTCATTTTCATCTTCAAAATCTAAGATATCGATTAATTTACCAGGTAAGTATTCAGAATCACCACTGTTTTCGATACGTATCTTCTTCAGCATCTGACGAACAATTACTTCAATATGCTTATCATTGATCTCAACACCCTGTAAACGGTAAACACGTTGAACTTCCTGAATCATGTAATCTTGTACTGCACGAACACCTTTAATCTTAAGGATATCATGAGGATTTACACTACCTTCTGTTAATTCATCACCAGCTTCTAAGATATCTCCATCTAAAACTTTGATTCTAGAACCGTAAGGAATTAAGTAAGCCTTAGCTTCACCTGTTTCATTGTTAGTTACGATAACTTCACGTTTTTTCTTAGTATCTTTAATTGTTACAATACCGCCGAATTCAGCAATAATTGCAAGACCCTTAGGCTTTCTTGCTTCGAAAAGTTCTTCGACACGAGGAAGACCTTGTGTAATATCATCACCCGCAACACCACCAGTATGGAATGTACGCATTGTAAGCTGTGTTCCTGGTTCACCGATAGATTGGGCTGCAATAATACCTACTGCTTCACCAACCTGTACTGCTTCACCAGTAGCCATATTAGCACCATAGCATTTCGCACATACACCAATGTGTGATTTACAAGAAAGTATATTACGGATTTTAATTTTTGCATTAAATCCAGCATCTGCTATTTTTTTAGTTGCAACAATTCTAGCAGCACGTTTTGGTGTAATCATGTGATTTGCTTTTACAATCATTTCACCATTATCATCAAAGATTGTTTCACAAGAATATCTTCCTGTAATTCTTTCTTCTAAGCTTTCGATTTCTTCACTACCGTCAGCAAAGGCTTTAATCCACATACCAGGAGCTTCTTTACCTTCACAGCAGTCAACTTCACGGATAATTAAATCCTGTGATACGTCAACAAGACGACGAGTCAAGTAACCTGAATCGGCTGTACGAAGGGCTGTATCGGAAAGACCTTTTCTCGCTCCATGGGCAGACATAAAGTATTCCAATACGTCTAGACCTTCACGGAAGTTTGATTTAATAGGAAGTTCCAGTGTACGACCTGATGTATCCGCCATAAGTCCACGCATACCAGCAAGCTGTTTAATCTGCTTATCGGAACCACGGGCACCAGAGTCAGCCATCATATATATATTATTATATTTATCAAGTCCAGTAAGAAGTGCTTCTGTAATATCATCATCGGCAACCTTCCAAGTATCGATAACTGCTTTGTGTCTTTCATCTTCTGTCATTAGACCACGACGATAGTTTTTAGCAATTTCTTCTACTCTGGATTCAGCATCTGCAATAATAGTCTTCTTCTGAGGAGGTACAGTCATATCAGAAATAGATACGGTCATAGCTGCTCTTGTAGAATATTTATAACCTAAGGATTTAATAGCATCCAAAGTTTCTGCTGTCTTAGTTGCTCCGTGTGTATTGATACATTTTTCAAGAATTTTCTTTAACTGTTTTTTACCTGTATGGAAATCAATTTCAGGTACAAGGAAATTATCCGGATTGGTTCTATCTACAAATCCTAAATCCTGGCTGATGATTTCATTAAAGATAAAGCGGCCTAAAGTAGATTCCACTGTTTTCGTTACGATAACACCTTCACTGTTTTTGCCGGTTCTTCTTACTTTAATTCTTGCGTGTAAAGTGATAGCACCATTCTCATAAGCTAAGATAGCTTCATTTACACTCTTAAAGTAATGTCCTTCACCTAAATCACCAGGTTTATGCAGTGTAAGGTAATAGATACCAAGGACCATATCCTGTGAAGGTACTGCTACAGGGGCACCATCGGAAGGTTTTAATAAGTTATTAGGTGATAATAGTAAGAAACGGCATTCTGCCTGTGCTTCTACGGATAGTGGTAAATGCACCGCCATCTGATCACCATCGAAATCGGCGTTAAACGCTGTACAAACAAGTGGATGAAGCTTAATAGCCTTACCTTCTACAAGTACAGGTTCAAATGCCTGAATACCAAGTCTGTGAAGAGTAGGGGCACGGTTAAGCATAACCGGATGTTCTCTGATTACTTCTTCTAATACATCCCAAACTTCTGACTGAAGTCTCTCCACCATTTTTTTAGCTGATTTTATATTATGTGCAGTTCCTCTGGCAACTAATTCTTTCATAACGAAAGGTTTGAATAATTCGATTGCCATTTCTTTTGGAAGACCACACTGATATATTTTAAGTTCAGGTCCTACTACAATAACAGAACGTCCGGAGTAGTCAACACGTTTACCAAGTAAGTTCTGACGGAAACGTCCTTGCTTACCTTTTAACATGTCAGAAAGAGATTTAAGAGCACGGTTACCAGGTCCAGTTACCGGTCTTCCTCTTCTACCATTATCAATTAAAGCATCTACAGCTTCTTGTAACATTCTCTTTTCGTTACGTACAATAATATCAGGTGCACCTAACTCAAGAAGTCTCTTCAGACGGTTGTTACGGTTGATAATTCTTCTGTATAAGTCATTCATATCAGAGGTAGCAAAACGTCCACCATCTAACTGAACCATAGGTCTTAAATCAGGAGGAATAACAGGAACCACAGAAAGAATCATCCAGTCAGGTCTGTTTCCAGATTCTCTGAACGCTTCTACTACTTCAAGTCTTTTAATGATTCTAGCTCTTTTTTGTCCTGTAGAATCTTTTAAACCTTTTTTAAGGTCTTTGGATTCTCCTTCTAAATCAATTGCCATTAATAATTCTTGGATTGCTTCCGCACCCATGCCAACACGGAATTTGTTTCCGTATTTTTCATAAGCTTCTCTGAATTCTTTTTCATTTAAAACTTGTTTATATTGTAAATCTGTATTTCCTTTATCTAACACAATATAAGATGCAAAATAAAGTACTTTTTCTAAAGTTCTTGGTGATAAATCCAAGATAAGACCCATTCGGCTTGGAATACCCTTAAAGTACCAAATATGGGATACAGGCGCTGCTAGTTCAATGTGTCCCATTCTTTCTCTACGAACACTTGCTTTTGTAACTTCAACTCCACATCTGTCACAAACTACACCTTTATATCTAATCTTTTTATATTTACCGCAGTGACACTCCCAGTCTTTACTGGGTCCAAAGATTTTCTCACAGAATAAACCGTCTTTTTCCGGCTTAAGTGTCCTGTAGTTGATTGTTTCAGGTTTTTTTACTTCGCCTCTTGACCATTCCCTGATTTTTTCAGGGGAAGCTAGGCCAATCTTTATGGCATCATAAGTAATATCTTGAACGCTTTCGTTATTTACTACTTCTGGCATCATCTGGCACTCCCTTTCATAGTAACGAACCCTTCCTGGATTCGCTTTTTATACCTCCCACCTAAGTGGTAGGTATATTTTTTGTCTGGCATTAGTCTTCGTATTCTTCATCCATTTCAGCAAGTTCAACTGTATCTTCTTCGAAAGAATCAAAGAAAGTCTCTTCTTCCTCAACAGAAGTTTCACGATATCCAGCTTCGCCATAATCTTCATCATATCTAAAGCCGTTATCACCCTCGATTAATGGTGTTAAATCACCTTCGCCATAATCTATATTTTCTGTCATCTTAACTTCATTGCCGTTTTCGTCTAATACGATTACATCAAGAGCTAAGGACTGAAGTTCTTTTAAGAGTACCTTAAAGGATTCAGGAATACCAGGATCTGATATATTTTCACCTTTAATGATAGCTTCATAAGTCTTAACACGACCAGTAACATCATCGGATTTAACAGTTAATATTTCTTGTAGCGTGTAAGCAGCACCATAAGCTTCCAGTGCCCAAACCTCCATTTCACCGAATCTCTGTCCACCAAATTGTGCTTTACCACCAAGTGGCTGTTGTGTAACTAAGGAGTAAGGACCAGTAGAACGTGCATGGATCTTATCATCAACCAAGTGGTGAAGTTTTAAGTAATGCATGAAACCAACTGTTACAGCACCATCAAAGTATTCACCAGTTCTTCCATCACGTAATCTTACTTTACCGTCACGGTTAATCGGTACACCTTTCCATTCATCCCTGTAAGCCTTATTGTTTTCCAGATAATCCAATAAGTCTGGATCTAGTGTATCTTTATATTTATTTTCAAAGCTATCCCAGTCTTCATTTACATAGTCATTGGCAAGTTCTAATGTGTCCATGATATCATACTCATTAGCACCGTCGAATACAGGCGTAGCAACTTTAAATCCAAGTGCTTTGGCTGCAAGACTTAAGTGAATTTCAAGTACCTGACCGATGTTCATACGAGAAGGAACGCCCAGAGGGTTCAGCACGATATCAAGAGGTCTTCCGTTTGGTAGGAATGGCATATCTTCTGCAGGTAATACACGGGAAACAACACCCTTGTTACCATGACGACCAGCCATTTTATCTCCAACCTGGATTTTTCTCTTCTGTGCAATATATACACGTACTGTCTGATTTACACCAGGAGATAATTCATCACCGTTTTCTCTGGTAAATACTTTCGCATCAACAATAATACCATATTCACCATGAGGCACTCTAAGGGATGTATCTCTAACTTCTCTGGCTTTTTCACCAAAGATAGCACGAAGTAATCTCTCTTCTGCAGTAAGCTCAGTTTCTCCCTTAGGAGTTACTTTACCAACTAAGATATCTCCGGCACGTACTTCAGCACCGATGCGGATAATTCCTCTTTCATCAAGATCTTTAAGGGCATCATCACCAACCCCTGGTACATCTCTTGTGATTTCTTCAGGTCCAAGTTTTGTATCACGGGATTCTGCTTCATATTCTTCAATATGAACGGAAGTATATACATCTTCCTGCACTAATCTTTCACTTAATAATACCGCATCTTCGTAGTTATAACCTTCCCAAGTCATAAATCCGATTAATGGATTCTTACCAAGTGCTAATTCTCCCTGTGAAGTAGAAGGACCATCAGCGATTACCTGACCAGCTTCAACTTTATCGCCTTTTACAACGATAGGTCTTTGATTGGTACAAGTTCCCTGATTACTTCTTGTAAATTTGAGTAATTTATAAGCAGTCTTCGTACCATCATCATTTTTAATAATAATTTCTTTAGAAGTAGACTTATCTACCACACCGGCTTTTTTGGATACTACACAAACGCCAGAGTCAACCGCAGCTTTTAATTCAATACCAGTACCTACAACTGGGGATTCTGTTATTAATAACGGAACCGCCTGACGCTGCATGTTAGATCCCATGAGGGCACGGTTCGCATCGTCATTTTCAAGGAAAGGAATCATTGCTGTAGCCACAGAGAATACCATTTTAGGAGAAACGTCCATTAAATCAATTCTTGATTTCTGGAATTCCAATGTTTCATCTCTAAAACGTCCGGATACATTGGTATTTTCAAAGTATCCATTTTCATCTAAAGGTTCATTAGCCTGTGCAACAATATATTTATCTTCTTCATCTGCTGTTAAATAAACAACATCATCTATTACTTTAGGGTTTTTAGGATCTGTTTTATCTACCTTACGATAAGGCGCTTCAATAAATCCATACTCATTAATTCTTGCGTAAGAAGCCAATGAGTTAATAAGACCGATATTAGGTCCTTCCGGTGTTTCTACGGGACACATTCTGCCATAATGGGAATAGTGAACGTCACGAACCTCGAAACCTGCACGATCACGGGACAAACCACCAGGTCCAAGTGCAGATAAACGTCTCTTATGAGTTAATTCACCAAGAGGATTGTGCTGATCCATAAACTGTGACAACTGAGAACTACCAAAGAATTCTTTAACAGCTGCTGTAACTGGTTTAATATTGATTAAGGATTGAGGACTAACCCCTTCTAAATCCTGTGTAGTCATTCTTTCTCTAACCACACGTTCCATTCTGGAAAGACCGATTCTGTATTGGTTCTGTAATAATTCACCAACAGCTCTGATTCTTCTGTTTCCTAAATGGTCAATATCATCTGCGTTACCGATTCCATATTCTAAATGTATATTATAGTTTATTGAGGCAATAATATCTTCCTTGGTAATATGTTTTGGTATCAATTCACTGATGTTTTTCTTAATAGCGTTTTTAATGTCTTCTATATTATGGAATTCATCCAAAATACTCTTAAGTACTGGGTAATATACTTCTTCGGTAACACCAAGTTCTTCTTTGTCAGCATCCACATAATATGCTAAATCAACCATTTGGTTTGTAAGAACTTTTACATTACGTTCTTCCGCTTGTACCATAATTGAGCGCACTGCAGCGTTTTGAATCTCTATTGCTAAGGCTTCTGTAATAGTAGTTCCAGCTTCAGCTAAGATTTCACCAGTCTCTTGATTGATTACATCTTCAGTCAAAACAAAACCTACCACTCTGTTCTTAAGAGCAAGCTTTTTATTAAATTTAAATCTACCAACTTTAGCAAGATCGTATCTTCTTGGATCAAAGAACATACTATTAATTAAGGATTCTGCACTTTCCACGGATAATGGTTCACCGGGACGTAATTTTTTGTACAACTCAAGCAAACCATCCTGATAATTATCAGATGGGTCCTTTGTTATACTAGCAGTAATTTTTGGTTCTTCACCGAATAATTCCTGGATTTCAACATTGCTTCCTATACCCAGCGCACGTATTAATACAGTAATAGGAACTTTTCTATTCCTGTCAACACGTACATAAAACACATCGTTTGAATCAGTTTCATATTCTAACCATGCACCTCTATTAGGTATTACCGTTGAAGAGTACAAAGTTTTTCCGATTTTGTCGTGTCCAATTGCATAGTAGATACCGGGGGAACGTACTAATTGACTAACGATAACTCTTTCAGCGCCATTAATAACAAATGTTCCTGTTTCTGTCATTAATGGTAAGTCGCCCATAAATATATCGTGTTCATTGATTTCATCGTTCTCTTTGTTGTGAAGTCTGACTTTGACTTTGAGTGGAGCTGCATAAGTTGCATCTCTTTCCTTACACTCTTCAATTGAATATTTTACATCATCTTCACACAGCACGAAATCTACAAACTCCAGGCTTAAGTGTCCACTATAATCTTCTATGGGTGAGATGTCTTCAAATACTTCTTTCATTCCTTCATCTAAAAACCACTGATATGAGTTTTTCTGAACTTCAATAAGATTTGGCATCTCTAACACTTCT
>DALYNO010000091.1:0-10212 GCA_031975295.1 Anaerocolumna sp.
TCTAAAAGGTGAAGTGATCGGAATCATTACCAATAAATTAACAGATACTGATAATGAACAAGTTAACACTGTAATCGGCATATCTAAGATTAAGAAAATAATCAATAGTATGGTAAATAATACAGACAGAAGTTACTTTGGCATTAAAGGAATGGATATGACAGAATCTGCACTTTTAGAGGCTGGTATAGAGAATGGTATTTGTATTACAGAGGTAATGACAGAATCACCTGCCCTTGATGCAGGACTTCAGAGCGGGGATATTATAACTGCAATTGATGATGCCTCAGTGCTTTCTGTAAATGCCTTTAATACCCTCATCAATTCCTATACTCCTGGTACGGAGATAAATGCAACTATAATTCGTAAAGTAAAAGGTGAAGCCAAAGAAATGAAACTGGGTGTAGAACTTGGCAAGGCAAATAGTAATAAATAAAATAATTAGACTTCTTAAGGGCTTTTAGATTGATATTTGAAAGCTCTTTTTGTTGCTTCAAACTAATTAAGGTTGAAAACCCTTGATTGCTAAGGTATAATAAGTCCTATATTTAGGAAGATTCAAATTATTTTATCAGGAAAGAGGTAAAAATGAGATATATCAACGAATTAAGAGATGGGGAAATGGTATCAGAGACCTATCTTTGTAAGCAAAAGCAAACCCAGAAAACAAAAGCAGGAAAGAATTATTATTCTTTACTTTTACAAGATAAATCAGGTACATTGGATGCTAAGATATGGGAGCTTTCACAAGGAATCGATCATTTTGAATCCATGGAATATATTCGGGTGGACGGTCAGGTTGTAAGCTTTCAAGGTGCTTTACAGTTAAATGTAAAGAGAGTTAGAAGAAGTCAAGAAGGTGAATACGATCCATCAGATTTTGTACCAACTTCATCAAAAGATATTAATACTATGTTTAGTGAACTTTTGAAATATATAAGTGGTATTACAGATATGAATTTAAGAAAGCTTACAGAAAGCTTTTTTGTAGAAGATAAGAAGTTCGCCGATAATTTTAAGAAACATTCTGCAGCGAAAAGTGTACATCATGGTTTTTCTGGTGGATTACTGGAGCATACTTTAGGAGTAGTGAAGTTATGCGATTATTACGCAGATAATTATCCGTTAATTAATAGGGATCTTCTCATTACTGCTGCTATATTTCATGATGTAGGTAAGATGGAGGAATTATCGGCTTTTCCAGAGAATGATTATACTGATGATGGACAGTTACTGGGACATATTTACATTGGGACAGAAATTATTGGCGCAAGGATTAGGACACTACCCAATTTTCCTCCCCAATTAGCGTCCCAATTAAAACATTGTATATTGGCACATCACGGTGAATTAGAATATGGTTCACCTAAAAAGCCTGCAATAATTGAAGCTTTGGCTCTTAATTTTGCTGATAATACAGATGCTAAATTACAGACGATGACAGAAATACTTAACGGTGGGGAAGAAAAATCTACATGGCTTGGGTTGAACAGATTATTTGAAACCAATATCAGAAGAACCAGCTTTTAGACTGGAGCTGAAAGTGAGATACAATGGATTTAAAGAAAAATGATGAATGTATTATAACAATTGAAGACATTGGTTCTGATGGCGAAGGAATTGGGAAACTAGATGGATATACTTTATTTGTAAAAAATGCTCTTGTTGGCGATAAAGTTAGAGTTCGCGCCATGAAGTTAAAGAAGAATTATGGATATGCAAGACTGATGGAAATCATAGAACCCTCTCCCCACCGTGTAAAGCCAATTTGTGAGATTGCTGATAAATGTGGCGGCTGTTCTATCATGCATTTTAATTATGAGAAACAGTTGGAATATAAGCAAAACAAAGTGGTTAACTGCCTAACCAGAATTGGAGGGTTCTTAAATGAATATGAACTAGAACCGATTATTGGTATGGAGGATCCGTATTATTATAGAAATAAGGCTCAGTATCCTGTAGGATGCACCAAAGAGGGCAATTTATTAATGGGGTTCTATGCAGGTGGTACCCATTCCATTATTAATAGTGACCACTGTTATATTCAGGCCAAAGAAAATGATACCATACTTCCTATTGTTAGGGAATTTATTCATAAACATAAGATTCGTATATACGATGAAGAGAAGCATGAAGGTTTGATACGTCATGTATTAACTCGCGTTGGGTTTAAAACCGGTGAAATTATGGTGTGTGTCATCATAAATGGTAAGTCGCTGCCTGCTACAGAGGAACTGGTAGAAGCGTTAATTAAAATACCTGGAATGACAAGTATCAGTATTAACATAAATCAAGAAAAGACCAATGTCATATTAGGGGACAAGGTTATTACGGTATGGGGCAAGCCTTTTATTACAGATTATATTGGTGATATTAAATATCAGATATCTCCTTTATCCTTTTATCAGGTTAATCCAAGACAAACGAAGAGACTATATGAGAAAGCATTAGAATATGCGGAGCTGAAAGGTCACGAGACAGTTTGGGATTTATATTGCGGTATTGGCACTATTTCATTATTCTTAGCTGGAAAAGCAAAACAAGTATATGGAGTGGAGATAGTTCCTCAGGCTATTGAGGATGCCAAGGAAAATGCAGCGATTAATCAGATTACCAATGCAGAGTTCTTTGTTGGAGCAGCAGAAGAGGTTCTGCCGGCCAAATACAAGGAAGATGGAATCTATGCTGAAGTAATTGTAGTTGATCCACCAAGAAAGGGCTGTGCAACCTCTCTTCTTGATACCATAATTACCATGCACCCCAAAAGAATAGTTTATGTTTCCTGTGATCCTGCAACCCTGGCCAGGGATTTAAGATATCTATGTGATAGAGGTTATGAACTTAAGAAAGTAGCAGCAGTTGATCAATTTGCGCACACGACCCATGTGGAGACGGTAATAATGATGACGTATTGTGGTCAAAAGGACAAATAAGACGGATTGGTTATAAGATGATGTGCTTTTGAAGTAGAATTTGAACGAAAATAGGAGCTAAAAAGTTCATTTTGGACTCCATTTTCAGGTTTCTATAGATGACCTTGTGTATTTTTGAAAAGGATATCCTAAAAACACAAATTTCATAAAGGTAAAGTGAAAGGCATTGGAACGCAAATTCTAATGCCTTTGTTTTTGTATTATAACTGTACAATTTTATAGAACCATCCTAGGGTAGAAGTATAAGAGGGTTATGCTTTACTTTCTTAGAAAAGCATAGCACATTAATAGTTATTTATAGGATACCAATACTGATCTTATTAACAATTGCATTATTATGATTCCAAATAAAATAAGTTCTCTTTTTGTTATCCTTTGCGAATTTACATTTTTATTATCGCTACCTTTCAACATTTTATTTATCAGGAAAGTGGCTAATGGACAAAATAATAGATATAGCAAACATCCAACAATGCCTCCAAGAGTATTAGAAATCAAATCTGTAGTATCAAAGCTTCTCAGGCCACTATATGAAAATATCTGAAATACTTCAATTATCAAGCTAAACCCCAACGTGTATTTGATGGTTGAAAAAAAGTTCTTCTTGTATATAAATGGAACCAATATGCCGAAAGGAATCATCATAATGATATTCAGAAAAAACTCCCTTACAGCTCCACCATGACCCTGTACAAGATCATTGAAAGGAGTTAAATTTATATTCACTGATGATATATTAAAATTAATAAAAGGAATTGGTATGATAAATGGCATCAAGGTGAAATATAAAGCAAAGCAAATATAAACATATAAAATTGTTTTTAAGAACAAATATCTTCTATTGCCTTTCCACCTTGGTAAAAGACAAATAAAATATAGTAGTATCAAACAGATTAAATCATATAGTTCATAATACTTATACATACATTATCTCCTGGCTCTTTCTTAGTTATATATTATTAGTTCACATTCCGATTTGCGGTATATTATATTATAGCATACTACTATAAAGTAATCCAAACAATCACAAACATACGGACACATATTCCATGGATATATGAATTAGAGTCCGGGGAATTTTCAATATATTCTAAGAAACAAAACATTTATTTAGATGAGCGGGAGGGGCATTTGATATACATTGCTGTTTGCGATAATCTTTTAATTAAAATATAAAAACAGAAAGAAAATATCCAATGGTTAATATCTTGACATTTTATAAAAAACTGCTTACAATTATCCTGAATGAATAATTACAGAATTATCCGGTTGGGCAGGAAACTGCTTCAAGATCTAAGCTTAATGGGTGGAGAGCTTCATATGAGGTTCTTCACTTTTTTTAGTGGGTAAAACAAGAAAGGAGATTACAATGCAATACATTTTATTAGTACTTGGATTGGTTATGATAATTAAGAGCGCCGATATTTTAATTGATTCCTCAGCAAAAATTGCCAAACGATATGGGGTGTCCTCATTTGTAATTGGTATCACTGTAGTAGCATTTGGTACAAGTGCACCTGAGCTATCCGTTGGAATAATCTCTGGAATTACTAAAACCAATCAGCTTACCCTTGGTAATATCATTGGAAGTTCCTTGGCGAATACTGCTATGATAATTGGCATAACAGCAATTATTATGCCATTAAAGGTAAAGGTTTCCATGGTAAAGAGGGAGCTGCCAATTCTATTAGGTATACAAATTATATTATCAGGTATGCTTTTTGCCGATGGAAGACTCTCACAAATAGAGGGTGGTATACTCATTACAGGTTTTGTGATATTTATGCTATATATTATAAAAGATGCAAAAAGTACCATGGATACTGAAAGCCAGATGGAGGAACTTACAGATTACAATAAGGAAGGTGACCAAAGCTCCCAGGAAATTGTCAATATAATAAAAAAAGAAAATCTATTAAAACTGTGGAGTTATTCCTTGGTATCATTAGGAGGACTATTCTTAGGCGGTAAATTGACAGTAGATAGCAGTACTAACATAGCCATGAGTTTGGGGTTAAGTGAAACAATGATAGGTCTTACGGTGGTTGCTATTGCTACAACTATGCCGGAGCTTATTACCAGTGTTGTAGCTGCTACAAAAAAGGAACCAGATATTGTTTTAGGCAACTGTTTAGGAAGCAATATTTTTAATATTCTCTTAGTACTTGGATTATCTGTAAGTATATCACCAATTCCTACAGATATGAGCCTTTGGGTTGAAATCACCATTATGCTTACCCTTACTGTGTTTGTTTTTATTGTTTCACGAATCCATAAAATAATTAACAGAGGAGCGGGTATAGTTCTCCTAATATCCTATTTTGTTTATCTTATTTTTAAAGTAATTACTGCAATTTAATATGTAATGATGGTGGCGTGTAAATAGAGGGTAGGTATATGATACAAATAACGTATGGATATAGAGAATGTCGAAATAAACTTGTTATGGGTATAATATAATGTGTTATAATGATTATATATTATTAATCGGTGGGGAGATTAGTGTGAAAGAACAATACTTTCACTCTGAAATTTGTGTTCTGAGAATGAATGCAAGCACTCATTCTCAGAACATGGAGGCAAATTATGTATGATAAAATAACACAGCAAGATATTAAAAGAATGGAAGAAGAAGTAAGGCATCGAAAGTTAATTGTCAGAAAAGAGGCCCTAGAAGATGTAAAGGAAGCAAGGGCCCATGGGGACTTAAGTGAGAACTTTGAGTATAAAGCTGCGAAACAATATAAGAACCAGAATGAAAGCAGAATCAGATATCTTGAAAAGATGATTAAAACAGCAAATATTATATCTGAAGAATCAGCAACTGATGAAGTGGGACTTAATAATACAGTAACGATATATTATCCAGAAGACGATGAAGAAGTGACTTATAAGATAGTTACAACGGTCAGGTCCAATACTTTAAAAGGGAAAATAAGCATTGATTCACCTCTTGGCAAGGCATTAATGCATCATAAAGCAAATGAAAGTGTAACCGTAAAGGTTAGCGATACCTATTCATATCAGGTTATTATTCGAAAAGTTGAGAAAACTATAGATGATGGAACAGATGAATTAAGTAGATATTAATGTGATAGTATAATTTGTAATATCGAAAGATTCCACACAAAGGAAGCGGTATAAATGGACTTAAATATTTCTGATATAGCAAGTAAATGTATCAATGAAATTAATAAAAAAATAAAAGATTTGAAGAATCTAAATATTATAGTAGCAGGAAAGACAGGTGTTGGTAAAAGTACACTAATTAATTATATCTTTAGAGAACAGCTTGCAGAAACTGGAATTGGTAAGCCGGTTACGCAACATATACAAATGATAACAAAAAAAGATGTACCATTAACAATTTATGATACAAAAGGGCTGGAATTAGGGCGAGATACCCAAAAGCAAATTAAGGCAGAAATCATAGATAAGATCAAAGAAGGGCTGTATTCAAAAGATGAAAATAAGTGCATACATTGCATCTGGTACTGTATTAATACCGTGTCTGACCGCATTGAAGAAGATGAGATAGAATGGATTAAGGATTTTACAGAAGAGAATAGAGAAACCCAGGTACCTATTATCATAGTGCTGACTAAGTCTTTTTCCAAAGTGAAAGCCAGGGAATTTAAAAGCTATATTGACAGTCTAAATCTGAATGTATGTGCAATAGTTCCCGTATTAGCATTAGATTACGAAATTGATGAGGATTATGTGGCTAAGGCATATGGTGGGGAAGAACTGATTGAGATTATGGGGGAGTTGTTAGGGGACGAATTAATCCCCACGCTCCAGAATGTTCAAAAAGCAGCTATTAAACAAAAAATCAAGTATGCCAGAGGTATTGTGGCAACTACAGTAACAGCGAGTTTTGCCCAAGGATTTGTTCCAGTGCCTTTTGCAGATGCAGCTCTTTTAGTACCAACTCAGGTAACTATGATTGCTTCTATTACAGTGGCATTTGGTTTAAAGGTTGATAGGAGTATAATTACAGCGTTCATTTCTACTATTTTAGGAACCACTGGTGCCACAATAGCAGGTAGGACCATTGTAGCAAACCTCTTTAAATTACTTCCGGGTGTAGGAACCGTTGTGGGGGGGATGATTACCGGTGGAACTGCAGCAGTTGTTACAACTGCCTTAGGTGAAGCTTATATAAGATTACTGGAGAAGATGTGTCTGGGTGAAATTAAGAGCAGTGATCTTGGCAGTAAAGAAGTAAGGAAGGAAATGAGGAGTATATTTAAAGAAGAACTAAAAAAGAAATAAGATGAATGGTTGACAAATGCCTGGTATTTTATTTAGAATGATTTATATCATATAGATAATACATTTGTTAAAGTTTCTATGTTTAGCAGTGTAGAATATTTAGTGTAGCTGACTGTACAAACAGAGGTTAATATTAAGCTTACAGCTTAGTTAACCTCTGTTTTTATTTAAAAAGCAACCATAGGATACCCACTCTCCTATATGGAATATATGCCGGAGGGGTGCTTGGTGGGATGTTCTCATAAAACAGTCAGAAACAAGGTATCTATTCATAAAGCAAGAGGCAAAGCCCTCGGAAAAGAGGTTATCATGAGTGATCATTTTAGTTGTATATCCTGCGGTGTATTTCATTGTGCAAGTCAAAACAGTAAGTATCCTAGTCAATGTCTGACTACCAAGGAAGAAAATGAGGAGTTCTTAGAGGAAAGTTTGGATATCTATAACCATGATTCAGAGATACATAAGATTGCCATAGCTGCAGCGCAGGTAGAAGGACAATATTATGGACAGTTAACTAGGGTAGAGGAGATTATCGTTTTCGCTAAGAAAATACAAGCTAAAAAAATTGGGATTGCATCTTGTATGGGACTTATTGGAGAAAGCAAAATATTTGAAAAAGCGCTGAAAGCAAATGGTTTTGAAACTTATGGTGTTATATGCAAAGTTGGAGCCGCTGACAAATCAGCACTAGGGGTTAATGAGGAGGATAAAATACGTCCGGGTAATCATGAATCTGCGTGTAACCCAATTTTGCAGGCAAAATTATTAAATCATGAACAGACGGACTTAAATGTAATATGTGGTCTTTGTGTTGGTCATGATACTATATTTATGAAACATTCTGACGCGCCAGTTACCTATTTGGTTGTAAAAGACAGAGTTCTAGCCCATAACCCTGTAGGAGCCCTGTATACCAATGGCTCCTACTATAAGAGAATCTTACAGGGCGTCAATTTATTGGGGGAAGATAAAGAGCTTTAATGTGTTATTTACTAAATGTGAATCCGATGTCAATAATTCGCATATAATGAACAAAACCTGTTTCGAGGGCAATCATGATATTTCATGTTGTAAAAGATGGAGAAACTATCCAATCCATTGCAAGCTATTATGGTATTTCCGTGAGGAAATTAAAAATATATAATAATTTAACTGATATGGATGTATTAGTCATAGGAGAGGCCCTGCTTATCCTGATACCAGAAATAACCCATATTGTTAAGGAAGGGGACACCCTATACAAGATTGCATATGAATATGACACAACAGTAATGGAGCTTCTTAGAAATAATCCAGAACTATCTGATAATCCGATCCTTTATATTGGAGATGAGGTAGTGATCAGATTTGGGGTGAGAAAAGAACATCAGATAGCTACCAACGGCTTTGCATATCCTTTTATTGATAAAAGTACATTAATAAAGACTTTGCCTTATCTTACTTATCTTACCATATACAGTTATACGGTAAATGCCAATGGAGAATTAAATGAATTGGCAGATGAAGATATCATTAAACTTGCCAAAGAATATGAAACAGAACCTATTATGATGATAATCCCGGAATCTAATAACAATGATGAGGCAATAAATGTAGTTAGTTCTATCATATCCGATAAGTCCGTTGAGGATAGATTTATAAATCAGATACTCTTTCATCTGGAAACAAAAGGCTATAGTGGCGTAAGCTTCCGGACTCCCTATATTCATCCGACCAATCGAGATAAATATAGAATCCATGCCATGAATATGCTAAGGCGCATAACAATGGCAGGTTATAAAGTATTGGACACTTTTGAAACACCAATTCTCGGATTTGACTACAATTTTATGGCTGAAGGATTATCTGGAATTACCTTGATTGTGTATGAATTTGGTTACTCGGAGGGACTTTCACTTGGAACCATTTGTATGGACAGTTACAGAAGGGTCATTTCGGATTTTACAAAGATGGTACCATCTGATAAGGTTTCTTTAGGTCTACCTCTTCAGGGTTATATCTATCAATTACCGTTTGTTGCAGGAGCCTCACAAGGCAGGGCTATCAGTTACCGAGCGGCTATGGAGCTAGCAGCACAAAATGACGCCCAAGTTACCTATGACCCGTTAACAAATGCGGTTTCCTTCTATTTCTACTTAGGAGATGAATACCTTGTACGATTCTGGGATGTAAGAAGCTATGATGTATTTTTAAAACTGGTTCCAGAATTTAATCTGTTAGGTGCTGGCGTTTGGAATATAATGCAATGGTCTCCTCAATTATGGATGATTGCAGCCGTACAGTATTCTATTGTATAAAAGTCTTCAAAACCATAAATAGCATACTCTTTGGCTATGTCAACACTTATGAATAATATTAAGGCAAGCGGTTATAAAATACCAGAAGATGCAATGAATGAAATTGAAAAAATACTTGATTATAAGCCTTTTGTATGTAGAGTAGTGTAGTATAAAAGTAGAGACATAATGGTAATACATTATAATAAATATTATTTAAGATGTTATGTAAAATATTAGGAAAAAGAGGATAAAAACCAGTAAACACAAAAGGTGCTTAAGATGCTAATTATGCAATAAAATATGAAATGTTAAGTTTTATTAATTCTAGTGATTCAGTTAGTGGACTTTAGAAAAAGAAAAAAGGTTATTATGGAATGTAGTAATTAATATACATTTGATAATAACCTTTTTGTGATTGGTGTAATTAAGTTATATAGCCTCTATTACATGATAAGGATCAATTATAGTAACTGTTTCTCAGATGTAACAGTTATTTCTAACACTCTGTTTAAGAAAGGGAATTTTTCTTTCATCATATCAAATTCAGCACCTGATTCAAAGAATCTAGCGGTTCCTTCCAGTAAAAAACCCGTTCCTTGATAGTTATGAAAGCCCATAACTTCACGGCTTCCTAAAGTTACTTTTACTCTGTTATTCTCAGTTACATCTTTTTCTGTACTGCGAAGTCCGGCAGCAGGGATTAATATTCTTTCATCTGCAGTTAC
>DALYNO010000092.1:0-10194 GCA_031975295.1 Anaerocolumna sp.
CTTTATATTTTGAAACAATGGTGTATACTAAAGTATGTTAGAGGGTTGGTACTTATGGATAACTGGTTAAAATATCTTACAGCATAAGGAAGTTAAGTATCATGAATATATGGACAATTCTGGATTTTATAGATATTTTATGATACACTGTAGAAAATCTTTTTGAGAGGTGGCAATATGAAACGTATGCCTGCATTATTTGTCGGACATGGGTCCCCAATGAACGCAATAGAAGAGAATCCATTTGTGAAAGAGTGGAGAAATCTGGGAGAAAAACTTCCTAAGCCTAAAGCAATTTTAGCAATATCTGCACATTGGTTTACAGAAGGTACAAGAATTAATGATTCTGTGGAACCAAAGACTATCTATGATATGTATGGCTTTCCAGAGGAATTATACAAAATTGTTTATCCTGCAAAGGGCATACCGGAATTAGCCCATCAGATTATAAAAATGTTAGATAGAAATGTCACCATAGATAACGCTTGGGGGTATGATCATGGAGCTTGGTCAGTTCTTCACAGAATGTATCCAGAGGCAGATATACCTGTGCTTCAACTTAGCATTGATAAAAGAGCTACGTTAAAGGAACATTATGAAATGGGACGTCAACTTGCCAGTCTACGAGAACAAGGTATCTTAATCTTAGGAAGCGGCAACATAGTTCATAATCTTGCAAGGATAAATTGGAATTTAGAAGGTGGTTATCCATGGGCAGATGAGTTTGACACTTACATTCAAGAGCATATTCTAAAACGTATCGATGAGAAGGTTGTTGATTACCATTTAGCTGGTACTTGTTCAACTTTGGCATTTACAACTTTGGAGCATTATGCGCCTATTATGTATGTACTGGGTGCTTCAGACAAGAAAGATAAAGTTACCATATTTAATGATTCTTGTGTACTGGGATCACTTTCTATGACTGGCTATCTCTTTGCATAAAGAGATTTTAATGAGGATGTATTCATTACTTTCAGATTTAAAGCGGTGGAAAAGGCGGAGCGGTTAATCAAAAAAATATGAAGAAAGCAGGTACGTTATGAGTAAATGTAAAATTATAAAAGAAATTCGAGGCCAAAAAGCTATAGATGGTGCAGGTGTACATTTGGTACGTGTATTAGGGTTAAATGATACAAAAGCCTTTGACCCCTTTCTTATGTTGGATTCTTTTGATTCAGTAGATCCATCTGATTATGTAAAAGGATTTCCAATGCATCCTCATAGAGGGATTGAAACCATTACCTATTTGATAGAAGGTGAAATTGAACACGAAGATAGTTTAGGGAACAAAGGTGTAATAAGTTCTGGAGAGACCCAGTGGATGACCTCTGGCAGTGGAATCTTACATCAAGAAATGCCACTAAAAGCAGATAGAATGTTAGGGTTTCAATTATGGTTAAATATGCCAGGCAGGGAAAAGATGGCGGAACCTGCCTATCTTAGCATAACAAAAGATATGATTGGTACAAAAACAGTAGGGAAAAATACAATTAAAGTATTATCTGGCAGGTATAAAGAAGTAACAGGAGTGATACCAAAGCATATACCTGCAACAATTTATGATATTCAGTTAACGAAAGGGGAAGAAATAGAGTTAACGGTTGATAAAGAAGAAACAGCATTTGTATTTTTAATAGATGGAGATGCTTATGTGGAAGATAAAAGGGTTTTCAGCAAAACAGCTGTTTTATTTGATAAGGGTGACAGTATATCCTTGTTAGCACCAAAAGATTCAGATGCCAGAATTATATTCTTCTCTGCTAAGCCGCTTCAGGAAACCATTGCCTGGGGAGGACCAATTGTAATGAATACCCAGGAAGAATTAAATCTTGCTTTTGCGGAGTTAAACAAGGGAACATTTATTAAACACAATTAGAAACTAAGGAATGATAACTGGGAGGGATAATGGATTTACAATTAATAGGTACTGGAAATACAGCGCAGGTATATGATTGGACAGATGGACAGGTTTTAAAACTATTTTATAAGGACTATCCAAGAAATGCTATAGATAGAGAATATAGCAATGCGATGGCAGTTAAGGATTTGGATTTTTCTAAGCCAAAAGTTCACGACATAATGGAATACCATGGCAGGACAGGATTAATATACGATAAATTATCTGGTGAAACTCTTGTGGATTGGGTTTTGAGAACGGGTGATTTAAATCAGTGTGCTTATTATATGTCCCACCTTCATAAGAAGATTCTTCAAATGGAACAAAAAGATTTACCAGGGTATAAAGAATTCTTAGAATACCATATTTGTAATTCAAAAATATTGGAGGCGAATAATAAAGAAGAAGCACTTCAATTACTTAAAGGATTGCCTGAAGGAAATACGCTATGTCATGGGGATTTTTATCCTGGTAATATATTGATATCTGGAACAGATGTAAGTGTTATAGATTTTATGAATTTGTGCAGAGGAAGTGACAGGTATGATATTGCCCGTACAGTTTATTTGATAGAATATACACCAGTTCCTCAGGAAGATCCCAATAAAGAGTATCTGATAAATGCCAAAAGAAATCTGGCTGAATAGTATTTATCTTTCATGGGTGTTACCAAAGCGATGATTCATGATTACTTAGTGGTAATAAAGGCTGCAAGAAGTGGTGAATGCCCAAATGAAATGTTTTAATTTAATATATTTCATGTTACAATAAGTACTAAAGTTTTATGTGTGAAAGAAAATTAAATACAGAAAGGGTGCCACTAAAACTTTCTTTCATACTTTTTTGTGGCAATCACATGAAAGTGATAGATAAGGTGATAATATGAGAACAATAAACTGGGGAATAATTGGTGCGGGAAATATATCCTCCAAATTTGCTACTGCACTTAAAGATATGGAAAATACAAATATTAGAGCTGTAGCTGCAAGAGACTTGAAAAAGTCTGAAATATTTGCCAAGGAATTCGGAGCGGATATAGCGTACGGAAGTTATGAGGAATTAGCAAATGATCCAGAAGTAGATGTAGTATATATTGGTACACTTCATACAGAACATAAGAAGAACACAGAACTATGTTTAAAGAATAAAAAAGCGGTTCTTTGTGAAAAGCCATTTACTTTAAATGCAAAAGATACAAACTATCTAATGAATTTAGCCAAAGAAAACAATGTATTTCTTATGGAGGCTATGTGGACTAAGTTTCTTCCTGTAACCAATAAGGTGAAAGCATGGATTGCAGAAGGTAAAATCGGTACTGTTAAAAGAATAGAAATTGGATTTGGATTTAGCAACCCAATTGATTATACAAGTCGTGCGTTTAACTATGATATGGCTGGGGGAGCTTTATTAGACATGGGAGTTTACCCTATAACTTATGCAATTGATATTATGGGTGCCCTTCCGGTTAAAATGGAATCCTATGCAGGAATTTTAGAAAATGGTGTAGATGAACATAATTTAACGATATTTCAGTTTGAGAATGGAGCCATTGCTTCCCTAAGCTCTGCCGTGTCCGTTAATGTAGGTAAATCAGCAGTTTTTGTTGGAGATAAGGGTAAGATTGAGGTTGATGAATTCTGGGTAGCAGATAAAGCATATGTATATGATAATAGTGGCAATTTGGTAGATACTTATGAGGAAGAGAGCAGAATTAACGGTTATGAATTTGAAGCTTATGAAGTGAATCAATGTCTGAGGGAGAGTAAATTAGAAAGTGATCGTTTACCGCTGCAGGATACCTTGGATATTATGGAAATTATGGATGGCATTAGGTCTAAATGGGGATTAAAATATAAACAAGAAATTGACGATTAATAGTTTGATAAAGAGAAAATGATGTTATTTAGTGAATATAATTTATAAGAAGAAAAATTGCCAGAACACAGCAGTTCCTTGGCAAATTACAGGAGAGAATTCATATGAAACAGATTATTATTGCACTTGCAATTATCGTAGTATTAGCATTAGGCGCTACAGCAGCTGTAGTTATTTTTAATCAGAACGGAAAAGAAAATACAGAAGCAGGCTCTGGTGGTGGAGATACACAGATGTCAGAGCCAGTTAAGGGTGAGACTGTAGCAGAGATTGTTATTAAAGATTTTGGTTCTATTCATGTGAAATTCTTTAAGAAGGAAGCACCCAAAGCTGTTGAGAATTTTATTACACATGCAAAAGATGGATATTATGATGGGCTGACATTTCATAGAGTTATGAATGATTTTATGATACAAGGTGGAGACCCTAATGGTGTAGGTACAGGAGGAGAAAGTATTTGGGGAGCTGCATTTGAAGATGAATTTGCAGATAATTTACAACCAGTAAGAGGTGCTTTATGTATGGCCAATTCTGGACCAAATACCAATGGAAGTCAGTTTTTTATTGTCCAAACAGCAGGTAAATACGATGAAGCCACCCTTACGGATTTTGCAGGAAAAAGTGGATTCGAATTCAGTGAAGATGCTCTGAAAAAATATGAGGAAATTGGTGGAACCCCTTGGTTGTTTAGAGCCCATACTGTATTTGGACAAGTCTATGATGGACTTGATGTTTTGGATGCAGTTGCTGCAACAGCAGTGGATACAAATGATAAGCCACTCAATGATGTTATCATAGAAAAAATTATAATATCTGAATTTGCGAAATAAGTGATAAGCATTCATCGCTAATGACATAAGATAAAAATCAAGTCATCCATAGTTCTATAAAGAGCGCTGGATGACTTATTCAAAATAAGAGGAAGGTGCTATAAGAGCTATAGGTTTAACGTGTATGAATAATGAAGAATATATTGTAGACGGTTTTCTTTTTTCCAATTATGCAGATTATACTCATGCAAAGGAAGAGTGGAATACAGTGGAATACATTAAGAAAAACTCGGATATAACAAACGAAGCCATTGTATATAAATTATATAATAAATTAAATGAAAAGAAAGCTTTTAAAACAGTAATAGGTCTGAAATTTCAATGTGATTTAAGAGATACCCTACTTAAAACCGGTAATTATAAAGAAGAGGAATTAAAACATATTGTTGTAGCAGGTAACAAAACAAATCAGAGCGCCACAACACTGGTTGATAACCAGAATCATAAAAATACACCTTTAAAAAATGCCAGAATCATAAATATTTTTCTAGTGTTAACCATTTTAGCTATGTTTATTGTCAGTATATATACGTAAGATTATGATTTCCAAAACATACTTTTTTCATAATTTATTGATATAATGATTTAAAAATCTGGTAAATGAAACATATATTAATTGGAGGAAACTTATGGATAAATTAAAAGTATTAGTTGTGGATGATGAGAGCAGAATGAGAAAACTGGTGAAAGACTTCCTCAGCAAGAAGAATTTTGAGGTTTTAGAAGCTGAAAATGGTGAACAGGCTGTAGATATTTTCTTCAATAACAAAGAAATAGCCTTGTTAATACTGGATGTTATGATGCCTAAGATGGATGGATGGCAGGTATGCAGGGAAATTAGACAATACTCAAAAGTTCCAATTATAATGCTAACGGCAAAGAGTGATGAAAAAGATGAACTGCTAGGTTTTGAGCTAGGGGTGGATGAATATATTTCCAAACCTTTCAGCCCTAAAATTCTTGTTGCAAGAGTGGAAGCAATCCTTAGACGTGCAAATGTGTTAGAGGAAGGAATTATAGATGTGGGCGGGATTATATTAGATAAAGCGGCCCACCAAGTTAAGATAGACGGAGAAAATCTGGATTTAAGCTATAAAGAATTTGAGCTTTTAACATACTTTATTACAAATCAGGGAGTTGCCCTGTCCAGAGAGAGAATACTTAATAACGTATGGAATTATGATTATTTTGGTGATGCAAGAACCATTGATACCCATGTTAAAAAACTTAGAAGTAAGATGGGTAGTAAGGGAGACTATATTAAAACCATATGGGGAATGGGTTATAAATTCGAGGTAGAATTATGAATAAGAAATATATAGATTTAAACAAGCTCTCCATTCGTTTTAAACTCACTTTAACCTTAACAGCTATTATGATTGGTACGATTTTTACCCTTTGGTTTCTTAATAGAACCTTATTATCAGATTACTATTTAAATAGTAAAGAAGTTATGCTTGGAAATACCTTTAAAGACATAAGTGCAGTTTTTACAAATGCTAAAGAGCCCAGTAATTTAAGTACAGAAGATAATCTAAAGTTAGAAAGATATGTAGAGAACAGAAACGTTAGTATTTATATAATATCCAAAGATAAAATATTTGATGGCATGGAATGGTTAACAGCCATAGATAACTCTGGATTTCCCAATGCAAGGTATTTAACAGTGAGAGAAACACTGAAACGTTATATATTTAATTATGAAAAACAGGAATTAGTGAGTAATAAAGAATTTGATATTCTAAAAACCTATGATGCTAGACTGGACTTAAACTATGTTGAGTTAATTGGTAGTTTGGAGGGTGGAAATAGCATTTATGTTAGAACAAATCTTGAGAGTATTCATGAAAGTGTTCTTGTTGCGAATGACTTCCTTACTAAAGTTGGCCTTGTTGCACTTATTATATCATCAATCATAATGTTTTACATCAGTAAGAAATTTTCTGAACCAATCCTCCAGTTATCCGGTATTGCCAAACAGATGAGTGATTTGAATTTTGATGTAAAATATAAGGTAAATACAAGAGATGAAATAGGAGAGCTTGGAACTAGTATTAATATATTATCAGAAAAACTTGAAAGTACCATATCAGAATTAAAGACAGCCAATAACGAGCTGCTTTCTGATATTCAAAATAAAGTACAGATAGATGAAATGAGAAAAGATTTTTTATCCAATGTAACCCATGAACTAAAAACCCCTATTGCTCTGATACAAGGCTATGCCGAAGGTTTAAAAGATAATGTGAACGATGATGTGGAGAGCAGGGACTTTTATTGTGAGGTTATTATAGATGAAGCACAAAAAATGAATGCAATGGTTAAAAAATTACTCTCTCTGAACCAAATTGAATCAGGTAATAATCAGGTCAATATGGAACGTTTTGACATTACAGCGTTAATTCATTCAGTGCTAGGCTCTACTGAAATTCTAATGGAGCAAAAACAGGTAATGGTTCATTTTGATCAAGTAAATCCGGTTTATGTTTGGGCTGATGAGTATATGATTGAAGAAGTAGTGACGAATTATATCAGTAACGCACTGAATCATGTAGATGGAGCCCGGATAATCGAGGTTAAGCTCATTCAATCTGAAAAAGTACTTAGGGTGGCAGTATTTAATACAGGAGCCAATATACCATCTGAGGATTTAGATAATATTTGGATAAAATTTTATAAAGTGGATAAGGCAAGAACCAGGGAGTATGGTGGAAGTGGTATTGGATTATCTATCGTTAAGGCTATTATGGATTCTCATAATCAGAAGTGTGGTGTAGTGAATCATGAAAAAGGAGTGGAATTCTGGTTTGAACTTGATACAGAAATAGGCTGAATTACTGTGTTAACTTATTGAAATAATGATTGCTGTTTCAGTTAAATAGTGGTATTATGTACATGTATAATTACAAAAGGTAAGGGAGGATGAGAACTTGAAAAAGTCATTCTTAATAATAATTGTTATATGTGGACTAATGTTAACAGGCTGTGCTCAGCTGACTAATTTAAATGATAAAGAAAGCGATGAACTAGCGGAATATATGGCGGGTACTGTACTCAGATATACGAAGAACTATGATGAGGCATTGATTTATCCTGCTAAAAACGATGAAACCACACTTCCAAGCAATAATACTGACATTACAAATATTAATTCTGCTTCTAATGAGGAGAATACCTCAAATAACAGCCAAACTACAACAACAGCTCCAAGTACAGACTCAAAAAATAGTTCCGTCAGCATGGAAGAGTTATTTGAGAATGTTGGAAATAACAAATATACAGTATCCTATGTCGGATATGAAAATTTCACCAGTTACCCTAACGATAATGAGTATTTTATAATTGAACCTGCTCAAGGCAATAAGTTAATGGTTTTTTCTTTTAGCATTAAGAATAATAATAAGGATTCTATCAATGTAAATTTAGTTAATAAAAAGATTCATTATTCTCTAAATAATGCAGAAGGTAAAAGCTATAGACCTGCAGTTTCTCTTCTGGCAAATGATATTCAATATTTAAAGGATAACATAAAGGGGAATCATACTATAAAAGCTGTTCTTGTTTTTGAAGTTTCAAAGAATATTAAGGTTGATGATTTATCATTGGTTATTAAGTATAGTGGAAAAAGTTCAGTTATTAGTATTCATGAATAGATAAGTTAAAGGAGCAAGACAATGATTTACACGGAAAAAAAACGCACGAAATTTCTGGCTTTGCCACTTTCTTTTACTACCTATAGGATAACTGATGAAAAAATTACAATAACCAGCGGATTTTTAGATATTACTGTAGATGATGCCCTGATGTATAAGGTTCAGGATGTTAAACTTACAATGACATTTCTAGAACGCATCTTTAGATTGGGTACTGTTACCTGCTATACAGGAGATACCACACATCCTGAATTACGCTTATTACATATTAGAAGAGCGTATGAAATAAAAGATTTCTTAATGTTTGCATCGGAAGAGGCTAGAAGAAAAAGAAGAACTCTTCATACTATGGATATTGATAACAGTGATTTAGAAGAATTAGATTAATATTGTGAAAGGCGAGTCTTTAGACATGACTTGTCTTTTTCTTTGCAAAAGTATATAACCTATATTAGTATGAATAATAGATCTGCACATGAGAAAAGCGATAAATGATAACATTTACCGCATTCTCAATTTATATTAATATGGGGGGAGGAGAGAGTGAAGTATATTTTCACTTTCTTAAAGGTATTATAAAATTAATATATGAGTAAAGTATGAAAATTTTAAAAATAAATTGTTAACAATTTTGTTCATAGTTTACAGATAGGAGTAATGAATGAACTATAAATTGCTTGTAGATACAGCAATGCTGGCAGGAGAAATTATGTTAATTGGTGGAGCAGAGACATATCGTGTTGAAGACACCATGAGTCGAATACTCAAAATATCTGGTATGGAAAAGACAGAAACCTTTGTAACGCCAACAGGTATTTTTTTGTGCTTAGATGATATTAGTATAGATGCAATTACACAGATAAAGAGAGTAGATAATAGAGTCACTAATATTTCTCATATCTATGAAACTAACAATGTATCCAGAGATTTATGCAGTGGTAGAATAACCCTTGATGAAGCCTACAAAAGGCTTAAATCCATAAGAGGTAAAAGGCAATATAGTGATTTAGCAACAAATCTATGTACATTTATAGGGTCAGCTGCTTTCACAATATTACTAGGTGGTGATGGGCTTAATAGTGTCATTGCGGGATTAAATGGTGGTCTGATTGTACTGATTGTCGTTTTAACTAAGAAATGGAGAATTAATACCTTTATACGAAACTTAACTTCTTCTATACTGATAGCAGTCAATAGTATGATATTTCTGCATGTTTTTGGAACAGCCATACAGTTAGATGCTTTGATTGGTGGATCAATCATGCCTCTGCTTCCTGGTGTTGCAATAACTAATGCAATCAGAGATACATTGCAAGGTGATTATGTATCCGGCTCAGCTAGAGCCATTGAATCCTTTGTTCTTGCAGCATCCAGCGCAGTAGGAATTGGTATAGGAATTGCAGCTTATTCCTTTGTAGTTGGAGGTATAAATCTATGATGGTAATACAGGTAATTGGATCCTTTATAGCCGTTGTTTCCTTTGCTATTATAATCGGAGTACCTCGTAAGTTTTTAACCTATGCAGGCTTTGTAGGTGCAGTAGGCTGGTTGGTATATTTATTGCTGTTGGAAGCAGGTTTAACACCAGTAGCAGTAATGTTCTATGCTGCACTTGTTGTAGCACTTATTTCACACAGCTTTGCCAGAATTATGAAAACGCCAGTAACACTATTTTTAATAGCTGGAATTTTACCCTTGGTTCCTGGAGTTGGTATGTATCGTATTGTATATAATTTAATTACGAATAATAATTCTTTAGCGGGCTATTATTTTAACCAAACTATCCAGATAGCTGGGATGATTGCACTGGCGATTTTTATAATGGATACAGTATTTCGTTTGTTTCAAAAAAATTAATCGAAAATAATCTTATCTTGCATTTCCCCTAAAATATAGGTACAATATTTTTAGGGGAATTTTATATTTTTGGCTAACT
>DALYNO010000093.1:0-10178 GCA_031975295.1 Anaerocolumna sp.
TTACTATTATAAGATGTTCAACTTTTCGTGTCCACTGTTATATACTAGCACCAAAGTTTACCAATCTACCAGAGCTGATGAATATATTTCGTGAGGTGGCTGATGTGCAGACTTCGGATATGCTTGATCTTGATGTGCCAGATTTGCGAGGGGGAAAGCCTATCATCGTAGAATCAGAACCTGACTGGTATGTAAAGCAGGTAATGGAGGATTTTGTGGTGAGGGCGGAACGAATCCGAAACGGTGGCATTGATCCAAGTGAGGATAATTTTCTAAAGATTACCCATGAGGCAAGACTTCTTGGGACGGACGCAAGGCTGATTGATAAGGACGCACCGAACAATCCCGATGGGAAGTTAAATAAGGTAGCAGAGAATGTATGGAAAGAATACGAAAAAGCGAGAGCTGATAGCCGAATTGGTTGTCAGCTTATTTTTTCGGATATTGGTACACCTGCACCGGGAAAGGAGTTCACTGTTTATGAGTATCTGAAAGAGAGTCTAATACAATATGGTATTCCAGAGGAAGAGATTGTATTTATCCATGACGCAAAGACAGATGCTCAGCGAGACATTTTGTTCAAAGAAATGATAACAGGTAAGAAAAAGGTATTGATTGGTTCGACCGATAAGTGTGGTACTGGTGTGAATGTACAGACACATCTTGTTGCAATGCACCATGTGGATTGTCCTTGGATGCCTTCGTCTATTGAACAAAGAGAGGGGCGAGGTATTAGACAGGGGAATGAGAATAATGACATAGCGATTTATCGCTATGTAACAAAAGGAACATTTGATGCCTATAACTGGTCGCTTGTAGAGAATAAGCAGCGATTCATCAGTCAAGTCATGACTAGTAAAGCGGTCAGCAGAACTTGTGAAGACATTGATGAAGCTACGCTATCCTATGCAGAGATTAAAGCTGTGGCTACTGGTAATCCTCTGATTCGTGAAAAGATGGAGCTGGATAATGATGTTCAAAGACTAAAATTATTGAAATCCTCTTATGACAATCAAAGGTACGGATTACAGGATAATTTTATGATTCGATATCCAAAGCTCATTAAGACAGCAGAGGAAAAGCTTCTCTGTGTCAAAGAGGATGTTAAGACCAGAGATGCGGAACTGATTGAAAATCCAGACTTTGCAATTAAGGTTGGCAGTGCAACGTATACCGAACGAGCCGATGGCGGAACCCAGATGCTTGCTGCTATTAGTAAAGCGAAGACAGGTGAAACAACTTCCATTGGTAGCTTTCATCGATTTGAGCTATTAGTAGAGAAGAATTTCATGGGTACCAATTACATGGTGTTACGTGGAAAGACAGAGTATAAGGCAGAACTGTCAACCAGTCCAGTGGGAAGTATGATTAAGCTTGAGAACTTGTTCAATGGTCTGCATGAGAATGTGGAATTTTTAGGAAAGAAGATTGAGCAGTATTATCATGATTTGGATTCTTCTAAAGAAGAGTATGAGAAACCCTTTGCTTATGAAAAGGAGTTGCAGGAAAAACTGGCGAGACAGTTTGAACTGAATGCTCAACTGGACTTGGAGAATGCAAAGGTTGCAGACGCTGATCTTGGAGGTTTGGATGAATCAAAAGATTCGCCATATAGCAATGTGGCTGAGCGAGATGAGTCTTATCGAACGAATCAGGATGGCAAGAGCAGATAGGTATGAGTATGAAGGGGATTGCTGTCATGGCAGTCCCTTTTATCAGTAACAAAAGAGTAAATGATATTATAAATGCTTTTGATTTCAGCAGAAGAGGTGGTGATAAAGGATATGAAGTATAGAATTTATGAGGTCGAAGATGTGGTTTCAGAAATGGATTTATCAGAAGTAGAGGATGATATCGCAGAGACAGACGAGGATATGCAGTTAGTTATTAGTGGATGGTATGTAAATATTCCAGAACTAAACATTAATCTACGAGAAGGTGTGGTCTGTATCTGGGATGAAGAAGAAAAAATGTTTATGCCAGACTTTGCCGTCACCATGATTTATGAGGGTGATATCGAAGGTAAAGACTGGATTTACTATGAACAGGATGGATTTGTTGTTACGCTGGCAAATTGGCTGAATGGTCGATTGCCAGTAGAAGAAATTGAGAAGTTGAGATGTGAAATTGTGATACCACAACAGGATATTGTAGCAAATAATAATTTAATCAAAGGAAGCGAGGAATAGTATATGAAATATTCAATTAAGGTAAACAGCATTAACAGTAAAGAAGGTAGCAATATTAAAGGATTTGCAACGGTAGTATTTGGCGACAGTTTTAAGATCACCAATATCGCAATATTAGAAAACAAGGATAAAGATCAGCTTTTTGTCTCCATGCCTAGATATAAATCTACTGAGCGAGATGAGAACGGTGCAACCATCTATAAAGATGTGTGCAATCCGATTACAGCGGAATTCCGGGAAGAACTTTATACAAATATTCTTGAAGCTTATGAACGAGCAATTGCACCAGAGCAGGAGCAGGTACAAGACAGTGGTAAGGGGACTAAGGGTGCTGAAGAGATGCCAGAATTCTCGGTAACCGTATCTCCATATGAAAGAGATGGCAGTAATATCAAGGGGCTTGCCAGAATCTATATTGAGGAAAGTTTCATTGTCAATAATGTAAACATTCTTCAAGGAAAAGATAATATCTTTGTATCCATGCCAGCATACAAAACGAAGCAGATGGATGAGCAAGGGAAATCTATTTATCAAGATGTTTGTTATCCAGTAACCAAGGAGTTTCGTGAAAAACTTTATACCGAGATTGTAAGGGAGTATGAACAGGCGAAAGAGAAAAGTCAGGATCAGGCAAAGGATAAAGCAGAAAAACCAGTAGAAAACAGAGTGAATCAGGAAAAAGAGGCTACACCTTTTCGCTAGTAACTAAAAAGTGAACGAAAAGAGAAGTGTACTTATCTGGAATTAACGGGCGGGTATTTTCACGCCCAATCAATGAATGGAGGAAAACGAATGGAAGCAGTAGAGAAATCAGCACTTTTGAGAGATGAAATGATTATGGAGTTGTTGGAGCTTTTGAAACAAAATAGTATGCCACAAGAGGCAAATCATACGTTTGAACTTTGCGCCTACATAGATAGTTTGGAGAAAAAGTTAGATGCAATGACAGAAGAATTAACAAACGTGAAGAAACACTTGAAAGATATGCAGGAAGATACCGTATTGAATAATCTGAAAGTTCAGGTACAGGCGGCATCAGAACGATTACAGGAATGGTGTAATATTATGAAAGAACAGTTATTTGTTGTAAAGGATAATATCAAATCGAAAGCTACAGATATCGTAGTAGAAGCAAAGAAAAAAGGGAAAGTAGCACTCAATAAAATCGCGGAAATCTTTAATATAAAGGATAAATTAATGGATATCCGTACGAATGTGAAGGAAGCTCAAAAAGAGGTTTCAGCAACAATAGCAAAGATTGATGCATTTGGGGCTGGAATGCGTGAAGCAAATCAGAAGATTGCAAATACCTTTCGTACATTTGCTGATAAGGAAACGGTTGATTATTCTCAGTCAGAGAAGAAATTGTCAAAAACTGAGATGGTAAAGAAACCTTGGGTAGCAAAGCAAAAGATATTGGAAGCGATGGAGTTAAGGTTGGATGCGGCAATTGATAAGACGGAGAATCTGGCAAGGGATGTAGAGATTGATCGTATGATGAAGAAGTTTGATAATCTGTTCCAAAAATCAAAGCATGATTCAGTACAGGTAGAACCACTTGTGGCAGAGGATACAGTGGTATATGGTGCTGATATATTTGAGGTTTCAATTGACAAAGAAGAGAAGCAATTGGGTGGTAGTCGGATACAAAATACTAAGACCGAGAAAAGAAGGTAATTGTTGTTACAGATACGGAGAGGCTATAGTTATACATCTTAACAAGAGGAGATTTGGCACCTATCATTGTATAGACAATTTGATAGGTGCTTAAAAAGTTAATTGCTTCTAATGACACCGGTACCAATAGATAATTTAGTTGAAAAATCTGAAAAAGATAATTTGTAATCTTTTTGATTATTAATGTATTCATATGATTCATCATTAAATTCAGGACCAAGTATAATGTGGTCTACGCAATCAGAGGTGATTGGCAAATCGAAATATTTTGCACCTGATTGATCATTAATATTTTTATACAAGCCAATGTTTTTAGTTGCAAAGCATAATGAAGCTCTTATTTCTCTTTCTTCATACCAGAAAGCATGCTTAAATAACGGGGATAATGCTTCAATAGTTCCGATAAATTCAAGGGTGGGAAATACAACACATTTTTTAAGGTTAACTTGTAATACCCTGGTAAACATAAGGTAATTAATAGGCGGAATTATATCTTGAGATTGATCATCATCTTTACTCAATTTAATGATTTTATTACAAGTAACTTCAAGCCAATTATTGGGTTCAGTGATAATTTTATCATCACCATATAAAATAGGTGAAAAATAAGCTTTCTCACATGAGATATTTTCCACTGATTTTATGAGTTTCTCGATTTCGTCACTTTTAAAAGCGATACATACACCAGTGTATTTAGCTGGAGATTCATGACAATACTTATTTTCACCAAATTTACAGGTTATGTTACTTGGTCGGTTCATGGTATATGCATCCCAAAGCAATCTAGAATCAGGAAGTGTTGAAAAACAGGAAACCATAGAAGTGTGTTGGTTATTATAAGTTGGTTGTTTGAAATAATTTATAAGGAAATCGCGGGCTTTAGCTATGTCTGTATTGGCATTGTCGGACACGTATGTAAGCCTCTGCAAAATATTTATGAGCCTTGTTGTATCAAGAATGTCATTTGATTGTATGCTCTCTTTAAGACGCAGAGTGCTATATTTTAATATACTTTGCAGCTTATCGAAACTGGTATAATGGTAAATTAAATCTGGAATGTTGTTAGACCTATAAAACCTCCTGAATTGTATTTATGATAAACATTATATTATATATAATCTGAGACCTCAATTGCTTGTTGAACGAATCTGTCCAAACTTTAGTACTTGCAGTACAATATAACGTATCATGTATTTATGTTTTATAGTATAATTAATACCATCAATCTATGGGAGGTGGTATTCATGTCTAAGAGCAGTAATCAGAAACTCAAGCTCTTATACCTGATAAAGATATTACAAGAAAAGACGGATGAAACGCATAGCATAACTATGCAGGATATTCTTGTAAAACTTGAAAGATATGGGGTATCAGCAGAACGAAAAAGTATATATTCAGATGTAGAAAGCCTTCGTCTTTATGGCATGGATATTATAGGAGTTCAACGGGAACGAACATTTTATTATCATGTCGGGAATAGAAAATTTGAGCTGGCTGAGCTTAAATTACTAGTAGACTCAGTCCAATCATCAAAATTTATTACTGCGAAAAAGTCAAATGAGTTGATTAAGAAAATAGAGGGATTTTCCAGTCGCTATGAAGCTTCGCAGCTACATAGGCAGGTATTTGTATCAGGACGTGTAAAAACGATGAATGAATCCGTGTATTATAATGTAGACATGATACATTCTGCAATTAATTCAAATGTAAAAATAAAATTTCAGTATTTTCAATGGAATATCAAAAAGAAAATGGAATTAAGGCATGATGGAAGTTTCTATGAAGTAAGCCCTTGGGCACTATCATGGAATGACGAGAATTATTATCTTGTCGCATACGATAGCGATTTGGAAATGATTAAGCATTTCCGTGTAGATAAAATGATTCATATCGAAGTGGCAAAAGATAGAAGAGAGGGTAGATCATTCTTCAAAGACTTCGATATTACCCAGTATGCAAAAAAAATGTTTGGAATGTTCGATGGTGAAGAACAGAAGGTAAAGCTTCTCTGTAATAACGATATGGTTGGAGTAATCATTGATAGGTTCGGCAAGGACGTCAACATTGTTCCTGATAATGAAGAACATTTTACCGTAAACGTTATGGTAGCTGTTAGTAAGCAGTTTTTTGGATGGGTTATTTCACTAGGAGAGGGTGTAAATATTATTGGTCCAGATTCTGTTATAGAACAAGTAAATAGAGAACTTGATCGTTTGATACGTCAATATAGAAAATAATATACGACGGGAAGGATGAAATACAATATGATAGATATTGGTCTACTGTACTCAGGATATAGTGCTCGTAAAGTTGGGAGCTTAAGCGATGATGATAAGAAAGAGTTGAGAGAACACCTATCAAATATGCACATGGGAAGTTTGAAAACAGTTGAAGATCACAAGCATTATATTGAACTGGTGAAAATGTATAGGGAGTCTTTACTTAATAGTATGGAGCTAATCGGTGGTAATTTCGTTGAGATGATTAAAGCTATGCTTACAGTTGGTGAAGATGGTCTATATTCAAATAATTTACGATTTTTATACGAATTAATTCAAAATGTTGATGACTGTGATTACTCATGCATAGATGACTGTGATCTTGATATTAAATTCAGATGGAATCTATCACCTGGTGAAATTATACTTACTTATAATGAAGAAGGTTTTAAACCAAAAAATGTATTTGATATTTCGGGAATTGCTGAAAAATCAAAAAATATAGATGCGACTAAGATAGAAATCGGAGAAAAAGGAATTGGTTTCAAATCAGTATTTGGAGTAGCTGAAAAAGTACTAATTCAAAGTGGGGATTTCTCTTTCGTTCTACACGAGGATAATTTCACGGTACCGATTCCATACTATGAGAAATTTGAACATATTAAAGGTACACGTATGACTCTTTTTTTATCAAGCACAAGAACAGAGGAAATTTATCGTGAACTTGTAAAACAATACTACAATTCAAAAGGAGCTGTAATAAATAAGAATCCTATTTTGTTTCTTAACAAACTTACACATTTAAAGATACATTTTGATGGATTTAGATATCTTGATTTTCGTGTAAGTCGTTCTCAGATTGAGAATAATAACATATTTTCTTGTGAACCAAATGTTATTGTATCAATGGATATGAAGGATCATAGTAAAAATGGGATCGATAGAGAATATAAAAAAGACATTCGTTGCATTAGATATACAATGCCTGTGTTGTATGATCGTATAGCTTGTGTTTCAAGATATTCTGAAAAGACAGCCTTCATTGAAAAATCACATAGACTCGCGGCGGTGGTACCGGAAGTAAACGATATAGATGGAATTGAAAAGGGGAATATGTATTCTTTTCTCCCAACACAGATAAAGATAAAAGTACCAATTGCAATTCATGTGCCGTTTAAATTAGATGGTTCCAGAGAATTTGTCGATCCTCAGAAAAACAACGAATGGTTTCAATTTACAATAAAGAAATTATCAGAGTTTTTGTCAAAAATGTATATTGATTTGGCTCAAATGGTAAAACAAGATATCATAAGGTATATCCCAAAATACAGTGATTATTTTTTTGAAAAGGATAATGAAAAGGTTTCATGTTTGTGTATTGATACACTTAAAGGTTCGATACTGAAGGATGAAAAAATATATTTCACACAAAATGAAACATTTGAAATAGTTGATGATGTAATAGCATTTCCAAAGGAAGATTTTAATCAACATCAATCGGAAATATATAAATATCTCGATTGTAAGAAGGCTTTATTTGTACCTAATACAGAAATAAATATGAGAGCATATGGGATGGAATTGATTGATCATATAGATGATATGTTATTTAAGAATATGCTTAATGATTCAGAATCTACTGAGGGAATATATAAAATATTATGTGACAGGAAATTTATATTTAGCGAGGGATTGAAAAATTATTCTGCACAAATACATCTAGATCAAAAACAAATGTCAATTATCTCAAAAAATAGAGAACTATATAGAAGTTTCTGTGATTTAGAAGAAAACATCGTTAGAAGGGGACATGGAAATCTCTATATAGCGGAAACGCTTAATCTATTAGAGGGTAATGATAAGGAAACTATTGTTGACTTAATTGAGAATTCAGATATAGACAGAATTTTTGAAAGCTATATGAAAAGGATACACAATAACATTTATGTTGTAGATAATGTTGCAAAGGGATTTTATTATCTAGGCACTAATGGGATAGTGTTATCAAAGAATGAACCATTGCTCTCATTTGGCAATTTATATGAACCCTATGATGATAGAAAAACCTTTTCTGCCACTTTGAAGCTACGTCAGGCTTCAGAAAGCTTAAACAAAATAGATAATACTACTTCAAACACTGAATATCTAAAAGCATTGCGTGATGTAAGAAATGGATTGATAAGTGCATTTGGAAAAGATACATATGAAAGATATATTCAAATTATTAATAAATCTGGTGCGGATAAAAGTAGATTTCTTAATGAGTTATTACAAAATGCGGATGATTGTGACTATGATAGAGTTATTTTAAATGGACAGGAACCGCAATTCACATTGAAATTAATAGGAAATAACCTCGTTGTAAGTTATAATGAGGATGGCTTTGAGAAGGACAATGTACGTGCGATTACTGCTATTGGTGAATCAACAAAAAAATTACTGCTAAATGGGCAGGACAAAGCGATTGGCGAAAAAGGTGTTGGATTCAAGTCGGTATTTAGTGTCGCAAGAAGTGTGGAAATACATAGTAATGGTTTTGACTTTATGCTAACTGATGAGAAACCAACTTTTCCAGCAAAATGTGATGCTGAGGAGTTAGCAACCGGAACAATGATGAAATTTGATATGAAATCAAATATGTCGTCAGTATTTGACACATCAAATGTTCTTAGATTATGTTTATGCTTACGAAAATTGAGAAATATTAGAGTTCAGGATACAAATATTCATATTGAAGATAATGCAGACGAAAGAATTATCACTCTGAATGGAAACAACTATTATTTTGAAAAATTCACATTTCCATTTATTGTAACCGATAAAGAAGCTCTTGACGAAAGGAATACTAATAACAGGGTTATTAATGAAAATCAGACAGTATTTTGTTACATTCCTAAAGAGTATAAAGAACAGGATATATTTTTATACGCTGGACTTCCAACAACTATTATGAGTAATATACCTCTTATTATTGATGCACCTTTTGAACTTACAACATCTCGAGATACTGTATTGCAGAATAAATGGAACGAAATTGTAAATAGAAATGTTCATCTTGCAATTCTCAGATTGATGGAAGAGAAAAAGACTGATATATACCTTGATGTTTTGAAGTATACAGGGTTTAAAAATCAAAACAATGTTAGCTCATTCAAGACGTTTGAAGATGATTACTTAAACAGATTTGCTTGGATAGATTACTTGAAAAAAATGGAAATCCTACCAGTGCTAGGCGCTAAAGATACTTTTCTTTCTACTGATAAGGGGGACTGTGCTATTGTTCCAGATATAATAGCGCAAATATCAGCGTATAATAATATGGGTTGTTATTTTAATGGAATCATAATTGACACACTTACAAAAAGTCAATATATTTCATTGCTCGAAGTAATCGGTTGCAGAAAGGTTGAAGTAGATTCAATATTAAACTGTATTAAGAATTTCACCAGTATAATTCTTGAAAGAGAAAAATTAAGAAATGCGTTATACAGTTATCTGGTAAATAATGCTCAATCATTCAAAAGTACCGAACTAAGACGTAAAATATGTGAGTTATGTATTTTTCCTGTAAGGACGCAGGAAGGAACAAATTATATTCCATTCTCTTCAGAGATATATCTACATGATACAGAAGTCTCGAAAGATGGATATTACATTTTAAATACCGATATTATGACATACGATACTTGCTATAAAATATTAGGTGAAACTCATTCAATTAATAAATTGACACAGGAAGTTTTTGATGCAAAATATCAGAGAAACATTGAAGCATATATTGAAAGTAAACATTCTAGCGAAGAAATTGCAAGATATTTGCTACGCGAGTTCACGGATAATGCGATAGCCTTTCGAAAGTGTAAAAACATATTGAAGGGATTATTGCAGCAGATTCCTTTCAAAATGGAGGATGGATTATACAAATCTGGAAATAAATTCACAAATATTAGTGAACAGTTTTTTGGAGGAAAATTAATTCAATCATTAACAATTGGTAAGCGATTTCTAAAACTTGCATTGTTTCTCGAATGTAAGGATATTAGGAGTATACATTATTCGGATATTGATGTTGAAATTGAAAAAATTTCTGATG
>DALYNO010000094.1:0-10175 GCA_031975295.1 Anaerocolumna sp.
TCATCCCAGCTTCTAACAAAGGAGTTTTTAACTACATAATCCGTACATGACTGTAGGGTTATACCATCACCATTAGGCCTTGAAGAAATAATCTTTATTCCATCGATTAATCCATTCTTAGAATTATAAGCAGAACACACCCAGGCATTTGGATTTAAGACAATAATATCTTTTATAGTAACGCCATCACAATCATCGAACTTAAGTGGTACATAAGCGGTTTTACCCATCCAGCCATCAAAGTTTGAGCCATCTAATATACCCCTACCCATTACAGTAACATTTTTCGTAAAGTTAGAGTTAATAATTCCATGTACTACTGCACCACCAGATAGGTAGAGTATCTGATTGTCCTCCAGAAAAATATTTTCTATATTCCATTCACCTGGTCCTATATAAACAACGTTCTCATCATCCTTAGAAGGTATATTGGTTTCAAGAGGATTGGCAAAAATATGTAATGCTCTGCTAGGTGAATCATTAAAGGTTACCGTATAGGTGTCAGGCTTTGTAATAATAAAGCTGATGGTATGATTCTCCTTATTGATTTCTGGAACTATTCCATCCCTTACCGGACTGATCTTCACTGATTCCAATTCAACATTAGGTACTGTAACTTCAATTTTAGCTACACCTTCAAAATCAAAGTATGTAATAGGAGTTCTTGACTGGGAAGGCAAATAACTTGCCACCCAAGATCTGTTATGGTTAACGTTCGTATCATATACATAACTTTCATACCCGTTTACTTTAACCATGGTATCTGTGCAATGCAGCAGTGAAAAATTCCTTTGTTTTTCATCTGCTGTTTTTAAATCTTCTTCTGTTGCATCTTTTAGAGATTTGGGACCTTCATACAAAACTAGCTTGGAATCATTAAAGTCAATCATTTTACTAACCTCTGTAGTTCTACTATTTATCTGGTTTACCAAAAGAACCGCTAACACAATGAAAGCTGCTGCTAATAACCATTCAATAGTTTGCACTACTACACCCTTTTTACCTTTCATAAATACCTCCTTGAATTTATCATTGTAATAGGATTATAGTGTCAAAACCTGTTTAAGGCTGCGTCTTAAAGGAAAAATAAACTATCAATTTCAGAAACAGTCGGCCTCATTCTCATCTATATTTTATTCAATCCTAAACGACAACGTTGGTTTTTGACACTCTAATTTTTATACTTCTAAAATCAAATCCCAATTGTTTACCCCTGCAAGATTCTCAGCCTCATAGTCAGCCCTTAACTGGTTGTATTCTGTACCAACCCCCAAAGTCTTCATATGGGCGGCTTTTGCAGCTACAATACCTGCTGCTGAATCCTCCACTACAATACAATCTTCAAATTTAAGTCCCAGCTTATTAGCTGCCACTTCAAATACTTCTGGGTCCGGCTTTGATCTTGTGATATCAAGTCCACAACTAACTTCATCTATATATGGCATGAGTCCTGTTTTTTCTAATATAACAGGCGCATTTTTACTTACTGAACCTATTCCTATTTTTATACCTTGATTTCTTAACATTTGCAGACATTCCAAAACACCAGGAAGAAGTGCCTCGCTATTTAACTCCAGTAAAAGCTGTTTATAGTATTCATTTTTAACGTCTGCAAGTTCAGTCTTTTCTTCTTCTGTAAAGACTTTTGTCCCTTTACTAAGTACAATTTCAAGGGATTCCATTCTGCTTACACCTTTTTGCTTTTTGTTATCTTCCTTTGTAAACTTATCAATTCCCAGCTTGGTTGCAAGCATTTTCCATGCATGAAAATGCATCTCGTCGGTGGATACCAATACCCCGTCAAGATCAAAAATTACACCTTTTATCATTTTATATCACTCCTATTATAATTATCTTTATTCATTTAATTTCCTCCTGGTACTCTGGAGGACTGTTTGTCTTAAGGCTGCTGCTGTACTTTGTTACGCAGGAATATCTCTGTACAATTTGATATATATATGCTAAACTATTTTATGTTTAGTTTAACATTAAACTTATTTAGAAAGGATTACCGTATGATTACTATCAAAGATATCGCCCAAGCTGTTGGGGTCAGCTGCACTACAGTTTCCAATGTCATTCATGGAAAGTCTGGCAGGGTTTCAGCGGAAACTGTTAGCCGTATTAATGATGCTATAGAAAAACTTGGTTATATACCCAATATGTCAGCTCGTTCTTTGGTGTCTAGTTCCTCAAAAGTAATTGCCATGATTAGCCACCTAACTTCAAATAAAAACGAAAGTATTGTTGAAGATCCTTTTCATTCCGCATTTATCGGTTCCATAGAAAAAACCCTTCGCGAAAATGGTTATTACCTCATGCTTCGTACTGTAGAGACAACCAATGATTTGCTTACCTTCCTCCATAACTGGAATGTTGATGGCCTATTTTGTACTGGCGTATTTGAGGATGAATTCTTTGAAGCATTAACCACATTAAAAATTCCTGTTGTATTAATTGATAGTTATGTTTCTCATCCCAATATGTGTAATGTTGGATTAGAGGATTATAATGGCGGATATACTGCAACCAGATATTTAATTGACAAAGGACATAAAGATATCGTCTTTGCTTCTCCAACGATTAAGGAAAAGGGCGTAGTATATGAGCGTTTTCAAGGCTATAAAGATGCTTTAAAAGAAGCGGCGATTCCCTTTCGTCAGAATCTGGTATACCAGCAGGAACTTGATGTTAATACTACAATAAGCCTTGGAACAACTCTGGCAAACAGAAAGGATATTACTGCTGTATTTGCCACTGCAGATATATTAGCTGCCGGTATTATGGCAGGTTTACAACAATCTGGCAAAAGAGTACCCGAAGATATCTCAGTCATAGGATTCGATGATATTAATCTTTGTCTTCTTACTTCACCAAGGTTAACCACCATACACCAAGATGCACCGCTAAAAGGTAAATTAGCCGCCTATTATTTAATGGATCAATTAGAAAACAAACCTCAAACCAATAAAGAAGTGATACTTCCCATTCATCTTGTAGAAAGAAGCAGTGTAAAATCCCTTTACTCATAATAATGTATTTTATACTTTCAGGTTATGAAGGGGATGAGGTAAGGGTAACGGTCTAAGTTATCTTTTACTACATCCCCTAAGGTTTATATCTTTTTAATCAATGCGTCATTTTCTCTAATCTGTATTTCATATAATTCGTTCTTAAAATACATTCTAAATTGTAGGGATTTCCATCCTTTGGGCAGTGCTGCTTTAGCAGTTAATTGACCTTCTTTTATATGAATGCCTGCAAATCCCTCTATAGCTGTCATATATGCACCTCCAGAAGCTGCTGGATGAGTTCCCCCAATGTAAATAAGTCCTGCCCACTGTTTTCCGCCTTCTGCCAGGTCTGCTTTTGCAGATTTTAAGAAAAATGGATAAGCCTTATCCGGCATCTGACATTTGCAAGCCAGCATAGAATACATACATGCACTTAATGAAGAACCATGTTCTGTTCTTGGCTCGTAATATTCCCAGTTAGCTAATAACTCCTCACCTGTGTATTCCTCGGAAAATAAATTCATCATTGTTACAACATCCGCCTGTTTGATAACCTTTGTATGAGAAGCTACACCGTAAGCCCCACCCCAATATTCTTTTTCATGGAGGAGCCTTTTCTTAACTTCTTCAACAGATACTTCTTCTAACTGTTCATAACCATCGAATTGTTCAATTATTCCTGTAGACTTCTCTGGTTTTGGAACATATAAATTAGCACTTGCATCCTTAAAAAGTAAAACCAGTTGCTCTATATCATGGCCCTTCTTCTTTAGCTCTTCCTTTAAGGAATCAGAAACTGAAGCCATTTCTAACACATTTACGGCACTGTCAAATGTATATTTAGCCATACGGTTCGTATAGGCATTATTATTTACTCTCTCATGATACTCATCTGGACCAATTACATCATGTAACTCATATCTGTCCAGATTTACTTTCTTAACCAGTAAGCTATAGTAGAACTTAGCACATTCTATAAGTACTTCTATTCCACCTTCTTCTAATAAATCTAAACTTCCTGTAAACTTAGCATATCTCATAATGCCATAGGCAACGGCAGCAGATATATGAATCTGTTTATCTTTAAAGAAGGTTCTCATTGGTCTTCCCGTAAAAACATCTGTTACATTATAGTCTGAGCAGGCATCAAAACCACCTTCTTGACTTTCCCAGGCATAAAAAGCACCATCAAATCCATAGTTCTTTGCTTTCTTTTTAGCACCTTCTAGCGTATCAATACGATATTTTAGTAAGGTCTTGGCAACGGCAGGTTCTGTAAATAAAAAGTAATCCAGTATAAACATTTCAGTATCCCAGAAAACTGCTCCTTTATAAGTTTGGCCAGATAGACCTCTTGCAGCAATTGACAGACTGCCTGCATGTCTTGGTGCGATACAATGCAAATGATATAATGAATAATTTAGAGCTTCCATAGCTTCATCGTCACCTTCAATGAGAACCTCAGATACTTTCCAAATGTCTTCCCATTTGCTACAATGTTCTTGCTTAAGATTGGCATAACTTAAGTTATATGCTTCCCTTACAAGACTCAATCCTTCCTCTCTATAATCATCACTATCCTTACTGGTAAAAACAGAAATATATTTGTACAAATGATAGGTGATTCCAGGCTCTGCTTTAAGTGATATGATTCGAAGAATTTTATTCCCTTCTTCTCTTATCTCCTGCTTATAGTTCTGTTCTAACCATATTTTTTCACAAACCATAACTTTATCTTTATTTTCATGGGTGATACCTAATATAGAGATTCTATCCTCTAAATCCTCAAATTCCGTATCTAGTGAATCAAAATGAGGACCATTAATATCCCAAACTTCACCATCAATGCCTGTGATTATCCTTATTTCACCAGGTATACTTACAGTAAAACCATAATCCATAGCAAGAAGATGTTTTTTCTCCATACTGGCAAATCTTTCAGCTTCAAGGATTAATTTACTACCTTCCGATAAAATTTCCTTAGATGCTTCCACATGGGAAATTCTCTCCGTAGAAAAGATTGTTTGACGTTTATGTATCCCATGTCTATAATCTAGGGAAACATGGTGCGTTAGAGGCACTATCTGTGGCAGTTGATATGTATTTTCATTGAATTCTATTATGGTATAAAATCCATTTGGTGCATTAATGGGTTCTCTCCATCCATCCCCGACTTGGTCGTATATACCTGATAGATTTACAGCTGGAAAATGCTCTTTGGTAAATTCTTGCAATGTGCCTCTAATTCCCATATAACCATTTCCAATTAAATACTTATTGCCATCACCTGTTATCTTTTCTTCAACAAATTCCTTTTCTTCAATCAGCCATTTTTTCATAATTGCACCTATTGCATATCACATTAGATTAATACTGTGATACTGCCATAAATAATTCGTTGAAAGAGTCTGGCGGCATTTTCCTTCCTCATTATTTTCTTTCAACCTCTATTAAACAAGCTGTTATCCATAAATAAAATGGGGCGCATTTTTTGAACACATCCCGCTGTAATTAACTTAGGTTGAAAGAATGAGCACATGGCAAGCTTTTCAACTTTAGCTCCTTTCAACCTTTTTATTTATTTTGGATTAGGTAACCTATACTGTTTCCCAATTGTGTATTTTTTCGATTACTTAATCTCAATCGTAACAGCTTCTTTACCTAACTCTATTTTCTTACCGTATATTTCAACTGTGATTTTCTTTCCATTCTCTGTATAGAAGGATACGCTGTCTTTCTTGATGTTAACTTTAATCACATCACCCTCATAGTGAATGCTAAAAGCATAGCCATTCCACTGCTCTGGTATTGTTGGGAAGAAGGACAAAATTTCTCTGTCTGAGCGCATTCCCGCAAAACCATATACAATATTCATCCATGCTGCAGCAATGGAAGTGGTATGGAGTCCTTCAGAAGTATTACGGTTATAATTATCCAAGTCCATTCTAGTAGCAAATCCAAAGAATTTATATGCTTCCTCATATTTACCCAGCTGGTTTGCTAAGATTGAGTGTACAGAAGGAGATAGAGAGCTTTCATGAATACATCTTGGTTCATAGTAATCATAGTTGATCCTTAACTCTTCTTCTGAGAAATTGCCATTATACATCAACATCATCATTAAGACATCTGGTTGCTTTATCATGTCATTACGATAGATTCTGTCATAGGTCCAATGATGGTAAAGAGGAAAGTCTTCCATAGGAATCTTATCTACATCCACATGGGGCAGGCTGAAAAATCCTTCATGTTGCTCATATAATTTAGTATTTTCATCATATGGAATATACATATGTTTGGCAATGTTCTCCCATTTAGATAATTCATGTGCATTTATCCCATATTCCTTTATGAACGTATTGTAAGCCTCATCATCATTGGTTTTGTATCGTTTTAGAACATCTAATGTATATTCTAGCGTAACTTTTCCCAAATAATTGGTATAACAATTGTTATTTACCATCATTTGAAATTCATCCGGTCCCATTACACCATAGAATCCATAGTTCTTTCCATCCTGACTCCAGTCACCTCTTGTAGATAACATTCGGCTTACTTCTACTAGAATAGGAAGTCCTGTTTTAAATACATATTCAAAATCTTTCGTAATCCTTTCATAATGCCAAAATCCGTACGCCACTGCTGTGGATGCTTGTAACTGAAGACTTGCATGCTGCCATAAAGAGCAGCATTCCCTTCCTGTAATGGTAGCGATTGGGTAGAAAGCCCCTTCACAATCCAATGCGTGAGCACGTTTTTTAGCTTCCTCTAAGGTTAAGTAACGATACTCTAATAGCTGCTTAGCGGCCTCCATGTTATTAAAGATATAAAATGGAAGACAATATGTTTCTGTATCCCAGAAGGTATTACCACTATAAGCTTCACCAGTTAAACCTTTTGCACCAATGATTGCTCCTTTGATTGCACCATGATATGTCTGGTGCATTTGGAAAATACAGAAACGAATTCCCTGCTGATTGCGTTCATCTCCTTCAATAACGATATCTGAATCTTTCCAGGTCTCCTCCCACCAGTCTATACTTTCTCTTTTGGTTACTTCATAGTCTATGGTAAGAAGCTCCGCTGTACTTTTGTTTAGTTGATCGTTAAACTTATGATAATCTTCTACTGCTGTATCTTTCCTGCTTATATTTCTGACCATTCTTGTAAAGGAAGTTGCTTCCCCTTCGCTGACATTTAATAGGAAGGTTTTTGTAATCTTTTTCTCTTCCTGTACTTCTTCCATTACTTTACCTTCTGTTATAAATACACATTCAGAATATAAGGACTGAGAAGTTGTCAGGGTATCAGCAAGGATTGAACACCAATTACTTCCAGATTTTATTTCTCTGGATTCCCAGAAACTTCTTCCACTCATATGATGTACTTGTGTAAAATCAAGACCTGCTCTCACAACAATCTCACCTGAAAAATTAAGCGGCGTAAATGTAATTTTCTGTCCTGCCAGATTTGCATCCTTCATAGATAGAAATCTTTCAAATGCAATCTTTAACTCTTTTTTATCTTTCATTACCCATGTATAGGTTCTGGTTAACAATCCTGTTCTTAAATTCAGGATACGTTTAAAGTCTTTAAATTCAGCCTCTGCTAAATCTACAACTTCCTCACCAACCTGAATTCTTAGATATAACCAGTCAACTGCATTCACTATAAATTCAGTTTTATCAATAATACCCTTGTAGGCAGAATGTTCTACGTTCTGAGATTCATAAATCCCATTAAAATAATTTCCAATGAGGCTTTTTCCGGAATATCCTTCTTCAAAATAGCCTCTTACCCCCATAAACTCGTTTCCTAAAGAGAATATGGACTCGGCAACCTGAGAATATTCTGGATTAAAACCCTCCTCCACAATGTTCCATGGTTCTGTTATAAAATATTGATCTGCTGATTTTGCCATATTCTACCCCTTCAATGCGCCTGCTGCTGCGCCTTCTGTAATTTGTTTTTGGAAAATAGTAAATAAAATAATTGGTGGTATGATGGAGAATGCAACTGCTCTTAATACTTCCACATCTGTAGCATTAGAGGTTCTAAACATAAACAAACGCACCATAACCGTTTCTTTTCCTGAGCCATTTAGCACCAGATAAGGTAGTAAAAAGTCCGACCAGGAAGCATTTATTGCAAAGATAATCACAACCATAACTATGGATTTGGATAATGGAAGAATAATACTTGCAAACGTTTGTAAATATCCACAGCCATCAAGCTTAGCTGCTTCTACTAATTCTTTGGGAAGCCCCTCAAAGAATTGTTTAAACAAAATCACATAAAAGGCATTGGCTCCAATAGAAAGCCATAGTGGTAAAAAGGACTGATTTAAACCAATTTTATTAATATTAACAAATAATGCTACTACACTTGTGGTTGCTGGAATTAATAAACTCCACATGACAAGACCAAATACAATCTTATGCCCTTTGGGTTTTAAAACTCCTAAACCATAAGCCAATAAGCCATTAAAAACAATGGCAGATATTACACTGCCTCCAACTGATATAAAAGAGTTAATATAATATTTTACAAATTTAAGATCTTTCCAGGTTTTTAAGTATACACTTATATCAAAATTCTCTGGTAAGATGGTGGCACTTCTTCTGAATTCCTTTATATCTTTAAAACTTGCCAGAAATACCCATATAGGAGGAAATAAAGATACAATAACAATACCCAGGCAAATAATAAAAATTACAACACATAGTATCTTTGTTTTTGTAGAATTAAGGTCATAAAAACGGATGGTACCGTCTTCTTTTTTTCGATATTTATTAAAAAACATAAGGTCCCCTCCTAATCTTCTTTAGATGCCGTCATTTTAAAGTACAAGCCACTTAAAATCACTAAAACAATACACATCATTACTGATAATGCGGCTGCCATTGGATAATTAAAATCACGGAATGCATAATTATATACCAGCTGCATAATGGAAATACTTGCATTATTAGGGCCACCATTTGTCATAACTAAAGGTTCGTAGATAATTTGGAATACAGCAATAATTTGCAGAATCAAAAGTGTTTTTCCTAAAGCAAAGATACTGGGAACAGTTATATATTTCATTCTATGCAGAATTCCTGCTCCATCGATTGTGGCTGCTTCATATAGTTCAGGATTTATATTACTAATACCCGCCATATAAATTAAAGCTGTAGATCCTGCACCTTTCCAAGTCATGGCTAATACAATCAATGGTATTGTAAGTTTAGGATTCGTAAGCCATATCATTGGTTCAATCCCTATTTTCTCAAGTAGAATATTGAGAACACCTGTATTGCCTGGTCTAAAGAAATATCCAAATATAAGAACCGTTGCAAGACCTGGCATTATATTAGGAAAGTACACACCTACTCTAAAAAATCCTTTTAAGTGTACCGTCTCAGATATTAATACTGCTATAACTATGGGTACAACAAAACCGATTAATAGAGACCATATGATATATTTAAATGTATTAGCAAAGGCTGCTAAGAAATCAGGATGTTTAAATACCTTTATGTAATTCTCAAAACCAATAAACTCAATTAACCTGATACCTTTCGCTGTATACAGGGAGAGTCGAATACTTTCTAGTAATGGCTCCCACACAAAAAATACAAACAACAGGATTGTCGGTAGCATAATCAGCCATCCTGTCAAATCACTTCTCTTAAATTTCGTTTTTGGTGTTCGGTTTTTAGTGTCATTTTTTGTATTGACCATGTTTCCGACCTCCTTATTGTAATAAAAGTTTTCATAATAATTCACTTCTTAACAGCGAACAAGCAAATTTAAAAAGGACTGTCACAAAATATTTTATCTACCACTGTAAAAGGATTAGGTGTTCATAATCCATTCCTTTGAAGTTTCTGAAATTATTTTGCAACAGCCTTTTATGATATCTTATTTATTTACATTTTCATCTAATAATTTCTGATAGTTTTCATCAGCTGTTTTCATAAGTGCTGCAACATCTGCATTCTTATCGGTGATAACAGCTTGTAATACTTTAGTTAATTCAGCATATAAATCCTGTGCAGAACCTGGTTCTTCCATACGTAAATTTCCATCTTTTTTAAGAATATCAAAATAATCATTGTATAACTTCATATCTACGTTACCGTATTCTTCAGTTACTGCGTTTTCTGCTGCAATTAC
>DALYNO010000095.1:0-10169 GCA_031975295.1 Anaerocolumna sp.
TGCCTATTATTCCACTGCATGGGTGTTCTTGCATGATCTCTTGAACCAGCTAATATTTTAGCAAATGCCTTTTCTTTTTCCATGGTGTTACATAACACATCATAAAGATTTAAGGACTCTACATCACGAAGGTCCAAGGTAGACCTAAAGTTTTGATTGATCATTCCCAGTTCCTGCCCTTGATAAATAAATGGCGTTCCTCGTAATGTTAACTGTATGACTGCCAAAAGCTTACCAAGGACATTCCGGTACTGTCTGTCTCCGTTTATTTTAGAAATCATTCGAGGGTTATCATGATTTTCATAAAACAGTGACGGCTGACAATGGTTGCCGTAATGCTCCATCCAGTTCATCATATAGCTTTTTAAATAATTAAGGTCATATTGATAATCATCAAATCGTGTATGCCCTGGCGTTTCCAAATGATCAAAGGAAAATACCATATCCAGCTCACGTCTATAATCAGCTGTCAGCAGCTTGCTCATTTCCATTCCTGCTCCAGGCGTCTCTCCAACTGAAAAAGCATTGTAGGGGATAAATACCTTCTCTTTCATATCATGAAGATACTCATGCAGACGAGGTCCATAGAAATAATGTTCCACCCCATGATAACCCATAAGCTCTCCAATACTTTTATTACCATCTGGTAAGCCTTTGCGCTTAGAGATATAATTTATGACATCCAAACGGAACCCATCTACTCCCTTTTCCAGCCACCATCTTATCATATCATGAATTTCCTGACGCAGGTCTACATTTTCCCAGTTTAGATCCATCTGTTTCTTGGAGAATAAATGCAGTGCATATTGCCCCCGTTCTTTCACATAGTTCCATGCACTGCCGCTAAAAAATGATGTCCAATTGTTTGGTTGTTCCCTAAAAATATAGTAATCTCCATATTTAGAATCCGCTTCCTGTACGGCTTTTTGATACCATCTATGTTCATCTGAGGTATGATTTACTACAAGGTCCATAATAAGCCTCATATCACGGTTATGAACCTCTGTTAATAACTGGTCAAAATCCTCCATTGTTCCAAACTCAGTCATGATTTTATGATAATCCCTTATGTCATACCCATTATCGTCATTAGGAGAATCGTAAATCGGAGATAGCCAAATAGCATCAATACCCAATTCTTTTAAGTAATGCAATTTACTTATAATACCCTGCAGATCCCCAATACCATCTCCATTGCTATCTTGAAAGCTTCTAGGATAAATCTGATAAAATACCGCTTCCTTCCACCAAGCTTTTTGAACCAATTCCTTCTTATCCTCGGGTATTTCTTGTTCTGTGTTTAGAAGTGTAAGCAAGGTATCTATGAAGCCTTCATCCAGCTGGTTTCTTGACAGCATCGGTAATAACTTTAGTTTCAGATTTCCAACAAATGGATTGATTATTACCTTTTTATTTATATTCATCTGTAAAAGCATTCGATCCATAATATCTCGCCCAATGGGATTTGCATATACATCTTTGATTCGGCTTTTTTTTGTTAGCATCACGTATCACTCCTATTCCCTATTTACTTCACCACGGGCAGTTAAGTCTGAAATTATATTATCATACAGCTGTTTATCAATCTTAAACTTTCTAGCATAAATTATGTAACCAATCACAATAAAGATTAGTGGCAATAGTAACATGCCGAGCTTCATAAGCAGAAGTCCCAATTCTGTTACATCTTCTGGTGATTTTGCAGCATTAATACCTGAAACTATCAAGGTCACACCAACAATCCCATTAGCTACAGCTCCTCCTATTTTCCAAGGCCGTACATATAACGATTACGATTTCTTTTTGCTTTTTCAACCATGTTTCCCCTTTCCTATTCTGCATATGAATATTACTTTTGGTCATATCCTCTCTGGTATATTTCTTCATAATAGCTTTTATACTTTATGCCAATTTAAGTAAATTATAACACGGTTTATATGTTGGCAAAAGAAGGAACTAATACGCAATAGCTTATTCACTATTTTGCATTAGTTCCTTCGTTATTTATCTACCATGTGACAGGTTAATAGCAGCAACATCCATTACGGTTTATTCGTCTAATATGGCTTATTTACCGTAGACTTCAAATTCCCAGAAAGAGTAACCCCAGGGACCTGTCTTTTCATAGGCTGTAAGTTTTACATAACGAGCATCGATAGCAGTAAATGTTGTTTCAAAATTCATAATAGGATCACCACTGCTTTTCGTATAAACAGTTGTCCATGGACCGTTTTCACTTGTAGCTGTTTCAACTTTGAATTTAGAAGCTGCTGTAGTGATAGCTTCCCAATTAATAGCTATCTTATCTACAGAGAATGTACTGCCAAGATCAATTGTGTAAGTCAGTTCATAATTTCCACCATGTTCAGACTCGAAGCGGGTATTGCTGTTACCATCAATACCATTGCTGGCAGCACCATTACCTGGTCTGTTTGTTAACCCAGTCTTATTCAGTGCAATATTTGCAGAAGGAGCCTGTGCTCCTGTGCCATATACTTCAAATTCCCAGAAAGAGTAACCCCAGGGACCTTCTTTCTCTGTGGCTGTCAGTTTAACATAACGTGCCGTAATGGTATGAAACGTTGTAGAAAACGTCAGTTCTGCAGGGCCGCTATTCTTGCTATACACTTCTGTCCAAGGACCATTAACACTTGTAGCTGTTTCAATCTTAAACTTAGCAGCTGTAGTAGCCATTGCCTCCCAGTTGATTGTAACCTGGCTAACTGGAATATTTGCCTCCAAATCAATTGTATAAGTCAGCTCATAGTTTCCGCCATGTTCAGATTCAAAGCGGGAATTAGCATTGCCGTCAATACCTAAGTTAGCTGCACCGTTGCCAGGTCTGTTCGTTATCGCTGTCTTACCCAGTGCTACGTTTGTGAGCTCCTCTGGCTCAGGATCAGGATTAGGTTCAACGGGACCACCTCTGCCTGGTTCTGGCTCTGTGCCACCACCTATCAGTGCCGCGGCTTTCGTGGTATATGGAATCAAAAATCTTTCTATCGTTCCATTTGTAGCTACATGAGCTGGTGCTGAGGGATCAATAACAAGCCAGTACTCGTTAAATTTGTGCCTGTCACGTGACCATACATATTTTACATTCTCAGTACCATTGTTAAAAATGATTGCATTTAGAACATTAAGATCATATTCCAGTGAGCTCCATCCGTCGGCACTCTTTTTTAAAGCAGAGCCAGGGTATGGACCCGCAGGCCATTCCCACCAGTTGGTATCCAGTCCGTACCAATATGGATTTAAGCCAAGCTGATTGGTAGGGTCATAGATATTAAGTACAGGACCTCCTGGAGCAATACCTCCACCCCTGAGTGCGGCTTCCCTGCTTTTATACTGGGTCAGATAATGGTCTTTGCTGCCTCCGTCACTATTATATGCCAAGGCATCTTTATCAACTACAAAGTAAAGATCCGTTTTGTTATGAAGACCTTCATCCCATACATATTTCATCTGGGTGGCAGCATCACTGCTTCCATCGTTAAAAATAAAGGTTGAGATTGTATCCAGATCTATTTCAAAAGTAAACCAGCCATCGCTTTTGTTAAGCGAAATTCCAGGCCATGGACCGCTCATTTCCAGCCATTGGTTAATCCAGATACCGGAATAAACAAAGGCATTGTTACCAAACACATTATCAGGATCATAAATATGAATCTTAGGTACAGGAGGCGGGTTTAATGGGTCAACCTTAAACTTCCCTTGCAATGTCACACTTGTCATTGCAGTAAAGATATAGGTCCTATTATCGCTAATTTTTGAACTTCCCTCATACCAGCCATCAAAAAGATAATGCTCATTGGGATTAGCAGTGAGAGATACCTGTGAATTCATGTTATAGGTGCCTCCGCCTGCGACTGTACCGCCTACTCCTGCAGTGACATTGATAATACAGGATACATTTCCGCCCAGAGCATCAGGAACAGCTGTATCAGCTACAGGACTTTTCTGGGGATTACCCTTATCTCTGTAAAGCTGCCCAAGCACCGTCAGTTCTCCGGTGGTTCGCTTCGTTAAAGCAGCATGACTTCCGGCACTCTCTCCATACGGGTTGCCATCCGGATCCCCAAAGGAGAACCAAGCATAACGTTCTACATAAGGGCAAGTATCCAGATAATCAAGGATTTTACTCATATAGTCATATACTTGCTGCTTTGTATAGCCCCATGATTGTATATCGTCCTGATTACTGGGCCAGTTTGCAACCGCAAACTCAGTAATCCAGATTGGTTTGTGATAACGGTTCCACAAATCCTCAATCATTGTCTTAAATCCTGCAATCTGATCTCCTCCATCTGTATTACCTGGCCAGCCGGGATAGTTGTGTACTGTAATAAAGTCAACCGGATAGGACCCGTCTGGCTGTCTGATAAGTTCCATAAAATCATAGAGCCACTGACCGGGTTTGTTTTCATACTCCCAAGCAGCCGCAGGTGAACCAAGGCGCTTACCTGAATTAACGAAACTTGGCCACCAACTTCTGGCAACCGTAGTTGCAGGTGTATTAACTTGTCCCTCGTGATCCGGTTCATTACAGCCCAGCACCGTCTTGTAGTCAGCAATCTCACTAGGCTTACACTCGCCATTCCAGAACATAGGGGTAAAATCAAGGTTCTTAACAACTGGTTGATTAGATTTGGTTGAATTCCAAGTGTAATACCAACTAAGATTCATGTTCTCCATGTTAGATAGGTCATTGAAGAAACCAATACCTTTCTTGCTAACATAAAAGGTTCTTGGCTTGGTCAGAACCTTCTGACCGTTTGCTAACTCTGCTTCAATCCAAATGGTGTGAGTATTTACATCTACTGTATATATCTCATACTCCATTGTGCCTTCAGAAGTTGCCTTCACTGCTTCCCCAGGTTTGTTGTCTAAGTACACGACGTATCTTGCTGCATTTTGTATTGTATTCCACTTAAGCCAAATAGGTCCCGCTGGGATTAACTGCTCCTGTGCCGGATACACAATCCCATTAGTTTGCCATTGGGTAACAGCCACTGCATCCGCCTCGGCTGCATAAACCGGAATGGCTGTCATCATACCAAGCAACACACATACTGCCATTACTAAGGATAGAATTTTCTTTTTCTTTTTCATCATACACTCAACCTCCAAAATTTTATTTGTATTCATAAAAAATTTTGTCCGTATTGTATTGTCATTTTAAGTATAACATAAGAATTGGAAAATTCATACAATTTTGTCATGAAAATATGCTTCGTATGGTTAGTACTATATTCCCATTAGAAACATCTTAGCCTATTAACAAGATTTTATAGGATGATTTTGGAGTCAATAGGATATCTCAGACAACCTTTGGAATAATATAAATTGATATCGCAATTACAAACAAACCAAATGCGAACATTAGTAACGCTGTTATAATAGAATATTTCATCGTACCCTTTTTTATCATTATCAGATTTAAACTGCCAAAAGAAAAAATGATTACACCTGTAAGAGCCATTAGAATTTGATATTTTTCAACCAGTGACGCAGAAGTCAATGTCTGTATTGTACCTATAATCAAACTAATAACAGCAGAAAAGAATCCTAAAAATGATAAGTTATCATATTTTGATCTTGTGTATTCTTCTCTCATTTCCTTGATTTCTTCTTTATATTTAACCAATTCCTCCAGTTTGTTATCTGAATAAATACTTACTTCTATTTTGGTAATAATTAATTGATATTCCGTTATTCTCATAATGTAATCAACACGTTGTCGGTCTTCTTTATCAATTGCTTTATAGATATTTGCTATGGCATTGTCATAATCCTTATTACAATTTTGCAGTCTTCCTAAGGTAGCATAGAATTTAGCATAGTCTCTATTTTTAATTGCTATATGTATAAGCTTTATGGCCTCTGATAATATATCCTTGTCTTTTTGATTAGTAATATCAAACAAATTGTTCTCAAAACACAATGCTACTGTATCCGTATATATTTGTATGAAAGCGGGCATTTTTTTGTAGTTTTCATCAATAAATTCCCAACAATGAAAGGCGTCACGTAATTGATTTTTATTGTTAATATACGTTATTAAATAGTAAGCCTCCTGTATCTTGTATATTTCTTCCTCTTTAAAATCTCTGTAATTATCTGATAACAATTGTTTGAATTCTGTAAATTGCTTCATTCTTCTATATCTAGTGCATAACGTGTAAAAGGCAATTACTCTTATCTCTTTACTCCATTTATAGTCCTTTAATATCTCCGTCAAATCTTTAACCAGATCCTGATCAGCTAATGTAAGTACATGTTTAACAGCATTATCATTGACAGCTTCCCCAATCTTATCAAATTTGACTAGCTCTAAATATATATCTTCTAATGTACGAACTAATCGTTGTGTATTACCACCATAATTCTCTGCTTTCTCTGCTTTATCTTCTGTTCTGTTCATAGGACTCCCTTTCACCAAATAATAAAATAATACACTATTCTAAATTACCCATATTGTAACACTATATGTCATAAAATAGCAACAAATTACCCCATCCCCTATGTAAATGTATCAATGAGGGAATAATGCAGATGATACATTCTATTATGTTAACAATTTGTCTGCTTTTGGGTAAGCAGTGCATATAATGTAATCCACTTATTCGGTTTATTTTTCTTACCCGGTTTAAAGGCTGGCACTGTTTTTGTTTTAGATAATATATAAGCCCCATTTGTATCTCTTTTATTGTTTAGATATTTCCAGCCTTCTGCAACTGCATCGCTGTTACCTTGTCCTAGGACTGCTAAAGCATATATTAGATTCTGTATACCTATCTGAATGGCATCTACGGGATAAAAAGTCTCTGCCATTACTGGGACCATAATTGTATTCATATCTTCTGTACGATACAAAAGCTTACGCTTCGTAAAATATTCTACTAAGGGACCTTCACATTCCATATGCACTTGCTGCAGTTTCAGTTCCGCTAGTAACAAAAGATATCCTAATGTTATCTTAACACAGCTTTTATGCTCTTTTGCAGGGTCGTTCATTTTCTTATTCTTACTAATACACCCAAAGCCACCATCTCTTTTTAGTTTGGATAACATTGTACTTACTTCTTCTTTTACAATAGGCTCTGCATAATACCCCAATTTCACTAAATTTCTCAATAGCAAACCTTCCCCGCACATCGTTTTAAAGCCTGTATCCCTAATGAATGAGAACACATACTCATCAATATCTATATCATATCTGGTTAATCCCCATTCCGCTAATGCTATCAGTGCATCATACTTTCCCCATTTTTTGTCCCCTTTCAGCTTATCCATTGCCTCGTTATATATGGGAGATTGTAATAACTGCCTCGTTACTTCTATCACTTCCGGATGCTTACTGTCATACCCATACCATTCCTTTAAGGTTCTAAGCTTAACCTCTGGATTCTCGTTTTCTAATAACCAGTCAATCACTTGTTTTTGTTGTTCCAATTTCGTTTCCTGCCTTTCGTTCATAGTTTTTTTCCTTGATTTAAATATAGCAATTAAATCCAATTTTCACAATAGAGATTATAACGAAAAAGAAAGCTTGCTCAAGATAGTCTATACAAGACATCCAAACAAGCTTTGGTGCTATTAACAGTTTATTGAATTTATCATAATGCCAAACAGATTCGGGATATTTGCAATTCCCATTGGCTACATTGCTCTTACTTTTGCATAATATGAATAGCAAAGCCGCCAAACTCGCCGTCTAGATAGACGTTCTTTAGTTTACCATCCTCGGAATATGCGGCAGTATCCATATTGAAAGAGAAGCCTTTTTCTTTTAATTCTTCTGTGGCAGCGGTCAGGTCAGGTGTACGCATTGCGATATGACCCTTTGCACCCAGGAATGGAGCCTTCATACACTCGAAGTATGGTCCGCCGAATTCAGACTTTTGTCCGTGACGAGGTTCCAGGTTGAACATCATGCTAAGAAGTTTTGCCAGTGATTCTGCTTCCTCAGCATTTGGGGTATTGATGCCAATATGCTCTAGCTCAAATTTACTATTCATAAGTATACCTCTTTCTGTAATGGAAGATATTTGGATGATATAGATGGATATGTTTAAACCTATGAAAATATTAAGTCTCGATTTATTTTGTCTATATGCTGTCCCAAGCCATAAGAGAGATCATAGAATCCCTCTTATGAAAAAGGGCTAAAATGGTTCAAAAAGTGTACCATTCATTAAGTAATTTTATTTACATTGGGAACATCAACAAAGCTCCGGCAGTTAAAGCAAGAAGACGGATAAAGTACATGGGAATTGTGAATTTCCAAAACTCAGTAAGTTTGTAGTTTCCAAGACCCATAATCATAGCCGGCATACCATCAATAGGTAAGAAATGTCCGTTCCAGCCTGAAACTACGATTGCTGCTGCTGCAGCAGTTGGATTTAAACCCAGGCTTAGGCAGGTTGAAATAGCCAAAGGTGCAAATACATATACTGTACCCAAAGTGGATCCTGTAAGCGTCGCAAGTACACTTGTCAATACACAGAAAGCAAAAACCAGAAGGAATGGATTGATATTAGTACCAAGTAAATTGGCCACAGTTTCTCCGACTAAAGCAGTTAAACCTGTACTTCCAAGTGCATCAGCTACACCGATAACACCAGCAGACATCAAAATAATTGGAGCTCCTATGCTGTTACGAATTTCAGTAAAATCCAACACACGTATAGCAAGTATCACAGCTACGGCCAAACCTGGAATTACATAACCTGCATCGCCAATTTTGCTTTGAAGAATCATACCTGCAACGGCAGCCACAAATGCTGCATAAGTAGTGTATTCTTTCCATTTTGGCAATTCTGTAGCTATATCACCTTGGGACTTAGCATTGTCAGTTGCCTCAGCCGCAGGATGGTTTGGAAGTCTTTTATAAGCAATCAAACACCATCCCAGAAAGGCTAATGAAAGAACTATGTTTACTACAGAGAATTTCACTAAGGAAATCTTACCAACAGTTGCTCCGGCAGCCTGTAGTACAGCAACCACAATACCGTATTGCAAAGCCACATTTACAGGGATAAGGGGATGGTTGGCAGCAAAACCGGAAGTCATAATGATTTTGGCACCAGGTAATTTTTCATTAAAAGGTATGGTGGATAGGATACCTAGAGTCAGAACATAATAAGCTGTTGAGCCTGTACCGAATAAGCTGCAGCCTAACATAACTACAAGAATCAACAATACATAGGCTCTAAATCCACCTTTGCTAGCCATATTAAACATAGTTTTTTTGAAGGAGGATATAAAACTGGTCTTTTGCAAAGCGGCTATGATTGCCATGAAGGAGGCAAGCATAACAATGGTGGAGTTAGAGAAGCCTCCGAAAGCAGTCTTGATATCGGTTATTCCAAAAAGAACAAAAAGTAAACATGCAAGAATTGGAGGTGCACCGAATGGTAGTTTTTCTGTCATGATTAAAATAATCATGAACACAGTAATAGCAATTGCAATAATCATTGGAATAGTCATTTTTGAATTCCTCTCTCTTATATAGGATTATTTTTGCAGTTGGTACATGATATCAATTCAAGCATTTTGTTTGCTATAATGCTTGATTACTGATCTTGGTAAATGATTGTACTGTAAATATTTCATACAATATTAGGCTTCTTTGTCAGCAAGAACCATCAGGATGGCATAGTCTATGGCATTGATCAGGCTTAGCTCGCTTGAACGGCCGCTGCCTGCAAGATCGATACCGGTGCCGTGATCTACGCTGGCTCGTATAATTGGTAACCCTAAAGTTACATTAACGCCTTCTACAGCCTCCCAGCGTTTCTCCTCACGGTTATAAACAAAACCTGTAACTTTTAGTGGGATATGACCTTGATCGTGGTACATGGCAACAACCATATCATACCATCCGCCCAACGCCTTAGAGAACACAGTATCGGGAGGGGTAGGCTTCTTTTCAGGGATAATAATACCCTCCGCCATAGCAGCATCAATGGCAGGTTGAATTTCTTTTACTTCCTCCCAGCCAAATAGTCCATTTTCACCACAGTGGGGATTCAGTCCTGCAACACCAATTTTAGGTTCTTTTATGCCAAGTGCCTTGCAGCCTTCATTGGCAATGCGGATACAATCCAGAACACGATCTTTTTTGACACGATCACAAGCTTCACGTAATGACACATGAGTGGATA
>DALYNO010000096.1:0-10145 GCA_031975295.1 Anaerocolumna sp.
AAAGTCATGTTTTTTCATGCAAGCATGAAACACATGACCTTTTGACCCTAGTATCTAAACATATAATTATTTTAGTTTTAAGAAACAAACAAATCAACCTACATAGGGATATAAATGGTGTATATTTCTTAGATTTAATCATGCTCATTCTCTTTTAATGGATGAAAATCATAAAGTATAGTATAACCTTATTCATTTTAAGTTAGATAGATTAACGATACTATATAGACATCCATTGAGAAATATCATATAATTTGATTGATTTAAGAACAAATAAGTAATTATAAATACATAACTAATAAGGTGGTATATTCTTATATGTCCATACAATACTTACGATCTAATACCTCATACCCATTAAAATATCATTCTAGTGGAAATCTGATAAGCAAAACAGACTTTCTTCATCACAGACGTAATTTTGAATTATATGTATTCATTTTGATTAAAGAAGGAACTCTATATATTTCTCAAGATGGAGTTAATTATATATTGGGTCCCAATGAATATATATTTTTAAAAGCAAACGTAGAACATTATGGTTATAAGCCATCAACCGGTAAGCTATCTTACATGTGGGTTCATTTTATGTTTAGTGATACCGTATCTGTGATTAATGAAGATGAATTAGCAAGGATATCTATGGATAAAATGATGAAAGATGCCGGCGGTAGTAATTATATGATACCTATTAATGGGCATATAGCTCCCACTCAACGTGCCACTTTATTATTTAATCAATTGCTTGATTTATCAAGGCAGGAGGTTGTTTATATAGATACAATCATTGATTATGCTTTAAGTTTACTGATAATGGAGATATCTCAAGAGTTTATAGAGATGCATTTTAATTTAAAAAATAAGATATCCCCAAGAATTGCTATGATAATGGAATGGATCAAAGCTAATTATTACAAACCAATCACAGTAGTGGAAATTGCAAACGAATTTAACTATAATTCTGATTATATTTCTACGCTTTTCAAAAAAAATACAGGTATGTCACTTATATATTATATAAATAAAACTCGTATAGATATTTCAAAATCACTCATTGCTAATTATAATTTATCCATTAAAGAAGCTGCCTACTCTTGTGGATTTACTGATGAAAAATATTATATGAAAACCTTCAAAAAGTTCGAAGGGATGACTCCTGTACAGTATAAAAAAGCTTTTACAAGAAAAATGATAAATTAAAGAAGGACATGAAGTGTTCTCTTTCATGTCCTAAACATTAGTACAATTCTTATTTTCTTAACCCTTTATCTGTTCTATATTTCCAGAATCAAAGCTGCTTAATTATAAAGTCAGCGTAAAGCTTGGGAAGGATATAGGTACCATCTTCATACTGCGCTTCATAATACCCACCATGTAAGTATCCTTCTAAACATTTTATTTCTATTTTGTCCATGTTATAATTAAAATCAAACATGGTTTGATATAAAAGCCTGTTTTGCTCTGCCCTATTAGATATATCACGATCGGAATAGAGCATGAAAATCTTAGGTTGTATTTCCTTATGTTTATAATCTTTATCAATATAATAGATTGGAGCAGCATCATCAATTCGAACAAGTCGACTATCTAAGCCTCTTTCAGCCAACACATTAAAATGGGTAGTCGGCTGCCCTGTATCAAAAATATAGCCTGCTATGTCTTCCACGTCTATACCCCGGCTTAATAAATATCTTTTATTATAGAAAAGCATCATTGCAAGGTAGCCGCCAGCTGAAATACCGCCGATATAATACTCACTGAACAGACTCCTTTTCTGATTGTAGTTCTTAACAAACTTTACTGCATCAGCACTATCTTCTATGAAATCAGGGAACTTTGCCTCCGGGTACATACGATAATCAGCTGTTGCCACAGCAATTCCATACTCTGTTGCTAGTCTAAGCAATATATTTTCATCCTGCCTGTTACCAGAGTTTAATCCTCCCCCATGAAAATAGATTAATACCGGACACTTATCCTTTGTTTTTGGAATATAAAAATCAATCATACACGCTTTGTGCTCTGAATAAGCTATATCTTTCACTATATCTATCTCATACATTGTATATTTCATTCTCCTTACTATCTAATGTTTTGTTTCTGAAAAAAATCATGATTGCTATAAAAACCATGAAAGCATTTAATAAATAAAAAAAGCAACCATATTTCGTGAAATCCCCTGTAAAAAATGCCTGCATGTCTCTTGTTAATAGTTTCCATATAATAGAACTAATATAACCAAATTCTATGCAAATTAAAAAAATGATACTTGTTCCCTTAGCTGTTCGACCCTTATAAGCTCTCATGATATTCATAGGCCATGACACACCAAAACTGACAACCATCAATGTCTCAAATAATTCTGCCATACCTTTCACCCCCTGCCCTCCTACTTCTGTAAATTATTATAAGCATTTCTAACCATACTGTATAGTGTACAAATAGTCACGATACTATATCTTGTAAGATATAGTGAATTTTGATAAAATAGAATAATCATTCACACACTCTTAATCAATATAATAAGTAGTAACATCTAATCACTTTACAAACATAAAGGATAAAGGACTATTATGGAACTTTTACAATTGAAATACTTTTTAGCAGCAGCTAAAACTGAAAATTTTTCTCAGGCTGCCCGGCTATATTGTGTACCAGCGTCAACCATATCAAAATCCATTTCCATGCTTGAAAAAGAGCTTGGAACCAAATTATTCAACCGCCAAAGTAACAAGTTAACGTTAAATGAAACAGGACAAAGATTCTTTGAGCACGTTTTGGCAGGTTTGGAAAGTATATCGCAAGGAGTAAACAGCATAAAAAATTATACTGAAAATAATGAAATCAGCCTGCTGGTTTTATGTGCCAGGAAGATTGTTACTGATTTTATTGGAGCGTATAAATTACGATATCCTAACATAACTTTCAAAATTAATCACAATTACACCTCTGATTTCAAAAATTATGATTTATGTATATGTGATGGTCATTCCGTACCAAAAGACTTTAATACCATAACACTATTTCAAGAAAAGTATGGTATTGCTGTTAATAGAGATACTTATGACTTTCACAATCCTATTAATCTGGCTGAACTAGCTAATGAAAAATTTATTATCATGTATAAGGATTCTATTCTTACCAAAGATATTATGCGCTTTTGTGGGAAGTATGGCTTTGTGCCTAAAACAGATATTATATGTGAAGACCCCTTATACGTAAGACAATACGTTGAAATAGGTCTTGGCATTACCTTCGCACCAATGAAAAGCTGGAAAAATCTGTTCTCTGATCATATTAGATTATTAGATATTCGTGATTCATCCATTGGTCGAGAGGTGGTATTCTGCTATCAAAAATCTCAGTGTTCTAATCTTTGTAATCGCTTTATGAGAGATTTTCAGTTATATGTCATCAGCCTAAGTTAATCTTTTATTTCTTTAAATAATTCATAGGCTTTCCTACGAGCCTCCTCAAGAACTACAATACCAAGCTCAGTTATACTATAGTATTTTCTAATTTTTCCGCTCACGGTTATTTCTTCTTTTTTAATGAGTCCACTGGTTTCCATGCTGTGAAGAAGTGGGTATAGGGTACCTGGACTCATATCATATCCATGTTCTCTAAGTTCATCCATCATCCATACTCCATAAAAAGGTTCTTTCTTTGCATGATGGAGTATGTGGATTTGGATAAATCCAAGGAATAATTTTCTCATAATTTTATCTTGCATATTTTATTGTCTCCATTATATAATATACATATCCAACACCGATATCGCATTGCGATATTGATATTATTATATCATCAATTCCCTGTTTTACAAGTACTAACTATAATACTTTTTAACTTGTTTCATGTTATTTTATTACAAGAAAGGAGATTATAACCATGAAAGCAGAAAAGAATTTATCAAACCAAAATAATATACGTTTCAGAACTTTTTTAAAAGATGTATTCATTTGTTCTTTGGGAGCATATGGTGGCCCTGAAGCTCATTACGGCGTTTTTACTGATCAAATGGTCATAAAGAAAAAATATCTGACCGAAGAAGAACTTATTGAACTTATAGCGTTAACGAGTATTTTACCTGGTCCAAGCAGTACACAAACAATCGTAGCCATTGGACACAAAACAGGAGGACCTGGTCTGGCGTTTCTTACCATGATAGTATGGGCTTTGCCAGTCCTTACATTCATGACATTACTTTCCTTTTTAGGCCAATTTTTAGGTAGTATGAATATATCCCAAAATGGACTCCGCTACATAGGTCCGATGGCAGTAGGTTTTATCGTTGTTGCCGCATTCCGCATAGGCAGTAAAGTAATGATAGATAAAATTACTTTATTCCTGTTTATATTGGGTGGTATCACCACTTACTTTATTCGGGAGCCATGGATATATCCCCTTATATTAATGATAGGCGGAATGCTTAGTTTCATAACTTCAAAAGAGAAGAATCTTTGGAATCGTGTCAAATTAACCCCTCCCTGGAAATATCTGATTGCCTTTGGTATTCTTGCAACAGGAAGTATTTTATTAACTTTAATCTGGGATAACAGAATCATTCATTTATTTGAGAGTTTTTATCGGTATGGTTATTTGACCATTGGAGGTGGGCAGGTAGTTGTCCCTCTCATGCATAGTGAACTCGTAGAATTGAATCAATATATGACCAATCAGGAATTTCTTACTGGTTATGGCCTAGTACAAGGATTACCAGGTCCAATGTTTAGCTTCAGCGCTTATGCTGGTGGAATGGCTGCAAGGGGCGGGCGTGTATCCACCCAAATACTGGGTGCAATTGCTGGTGGTGTGGGAATATTTTTGCCAGGCCTGCTACTTATATATTTTATATATCCCATTTGGGAAAACTTAAAAATGATTAAAGGCGTTAAAATATCTTTGAAAGGTATTACTGCTGTAGCCGGAGGTTTCCTATGTGTGGCTGCTATTAATCTGATGCAAAAGAGTGGATTTGCCATTGATAACATTATCATATTGTTTTTAACCGTATTACTCTTATTGACCAAAAAAATACCAGCCCCATTTCTAGTAGTGATTGTCTTGGCTGTAGGGTTTATCATATAGCGTTGCCTCAATCTGCAAAGGAAGTGTGAAGGTCACTTGTGTGCCATACTATTTATTGCTGTTGATACATAATTCTTGGATGTAGATCATTTTCAATCTTTGATTTATATTCCAAAGGCCAATTCCCCTCTCCATCGGATTTTGCTCTAACAACCCTTTTAACTTAACCGGATCTATTCCAACACCATTGTCTGTAATCGTAAAGACGACCTCGCCACCCTGCTTCTGAATGGAAACGGATACTGTTCCCCCTGTTATCCTTGCCATTAATCCATGTCTTACAGCATTCTCTATGAGAGGTTGTAAGATAAGGGGTGGCATAGGTATATCAAGTTCCTCATCAATATGATACTCTACCTGCAGCCTGTTACCAAAACGTATTTTTTCAATATACAAATAGGCATCTATTAATTCACGTTCTTTGGCTAACGTTGACATCCCATCCATCCGTTTAAAATCAAAACTGTAACGTAAATATTGCGCAAGTTCTACTACTACTTCCTCTGCCCGCTCCGGTGCAGATTGGCATAATGATGCTATTGAATTTAAGGTATTAAATAGAAAATGAGGGTTAATTTGAGCTCTTAAAAATGAAATTTCTGCTTCTCTGGTTCGTTTTACAGAGTGTTTAAGGCTGTTCAAAGCTGAAAAGTACTGCATGGATAGAAGCAATATCATAACTGCAGCAAAAATTATCATGTATACCTGTAAAAATCCTGAACTTGACTTAAACCCAAGGGAGAACAGGATAGCATCTAAGGAGTACATATTAATTGATAATATAGCAACAAAAAGCAGAAATCCTTCAGAACTCCGAATATATAAAAGGAGTGATCTTTTGAGTAATACAAGGAGAATGATTGTGTTGCAAATAATAACGAATAAGTATACTTTTATATAATCAATAATAGGAAGCACAATCACCGCTACCAAATAAATACTATATATGATTGTAAGTATTCTGGCTGCTTTCAGTTGTATAAGACCTTTTTTAAATTTATAGAATATCCATATCACCACAATAAAATTAGCAGCCAATAAGAAATCCTTCATTTTAAATACTATAGTAAATGGGATATATGGAAAAAACAGCAATAGAGGGCGCTGATCTGCCAATCCATTACCAACAGCAAAAAGAAAGCAAAATAATGAAAAGAGTGGCAATAAATGTTCCTTTAGTCCACCGGACCAAGCAACTGCAAAGAAAATCAAATGCAGCAATGCAATTGTACAAAGAATTGCAAAGATAACAATTGCAACCAGATTAGTCTTCTGGTACTGTTTCATCATATCTGCTTCTTTACCAAGTTCAATTGATACAGGTATTCCAGCATTCATATAATCATAATTAGCAACCTGTACAAGAATTTCAATACTGCCACCATCATAGCCAAAAAATCCAACCTGAGGAGTATTCCCAGACTTATATGCAAGGGATTGTGCCGCCGGAGTTCCATCTGAGAGTATCTCCTGGCCATTGACATAGATTTTACTGGAAAAACGTGCATTTCCCTTTTTGAGTCCTAATACCCCTTTATAAGGGATATTTTCTAAAACCAAGCGGTAAGTTGCGTAACCAAAGACTGGCAACTTCTTCTCTTCTATCAGCTTACCATTCCATAGCCCAGGCACATTCATATAGCCGCTAAGTTTAGGTCTGTCTCCATCTTGCTCTAGAAAGTCTACCGGGGTCAAAAGCTGTTCCCAATAAAATTCCCATACTCCATCCAAAGAAAGTACTTTATTACTTTCCATATCCCAATCCTTAAGATTCATCTTGCCATTAACAGCTTTTAAATCACTTATCTTTGCCTGCTGGTTATGAGGCATAGATAAAAACTGAAGCAGAATAAACCCAAATAATATAATCATTACCACAAAAGTTCTTTTTCTCAAACTTACCTCCACTCGGCACAGTTCTATCCATCAGCCTTCTATGCCTTAATACCTTCTATGTTTTCTATATCAACTACGATTCCCCATACCCTCTTAATTCGACATTATTCATCTATTATATTTCATTCATTTCGTTATTTCAATTTAATTTAAATCCTCATTTTAAATAAATTTTTTTTCTACTTTGATTTCTTCATCAAAAGTTTTATAATAGAGAAACTGGGTATTTCATTTTTAAATACTTATAAAACGTGGAGGTTACATATGAATAAAAAAGATATTTTTGAGATAAAAAGCCGGTTAAAGAAAACTGGTTGTACTTTCACTAAAATGTGTGGATGTTACGTAAATTCTGAAAAGGAAATTCTATTAAAACTAAATGAAACATTTTTAAATTTGGATGAAGAGGAATTCTATAAATATTTGGAAATCGCCAAAAAAACCCTCTCTGGAACGCTTGGAAATAACCTGCTTGAACTGGCTTTTCCCTTAGAGGAAGAAAAACAGGGTGGAAAACAGCAGTTCTTGATGGGTCTTAAAGAAAGTAAATTAAAGAATGAAGAACTTTTAGAGACCTTCTATCAGCTCATTATAGATAACTATGATTATCCAGGAAATTACTTAATTATAGTTTTTCATGATGCTTATGATGTCATGACGAAAACCTCGGATAATCGCAGATTAGATGAGTCGGAGGAAGTATATGAATATTTGATCGGAGCAATTTGTCCCGTCGCCCTGACCAAACCAGGACTTGGGTATTTAGAGGACGAAAACAAAATCGGACCAAGAAAACGTGACTGGGTAGTTGGAGCACCAGAAAATGGATTTATCTTTCCTGCCTTTACAGATCGCAGTACCGATATTCATTCCGTAATGTTTTACGAGAAAAATCCATTAGAACCACACAAAGAATTAATGGAACTGGTATTTGGCTGTCCTGTAAAATCCACTGCCGCTGAGAAGAAAAATATATTCCAAAACATTATTAAAAACTCAATAGCCGATTCGGAAAAGAGCACCAGAATCTTTAGCGATATACAGGAAAGTCTTGGTCAACTAGCGGAAGAGCAGGCAGCAACTGCTGAGATTTCAGATAATCCCTTTATTTTAACCAATGAAACTGTGCAAGAACTTTTAGTTGAAACTGGTTTGACAGAAGATCTCATTTCCAAAATCGAAACTGCCTATACTGAAAATTTCAGTGAGGAACCACCTGCCGTTGAACATCTAATTGACAAAAAAGTGTTAGCAGAAAACGAGAAGCGAAAAATTGAAAAAACACTAACAGAAAAAGTCATTGAACTCCAGGGAAAACTAGAGGAAGCAACGAAAAATAGCAGTAACCTCCATTCCTACGATATAGAGCCTCTGTCAGAAGAAGTACCCTCTTCTGCCTTTGATAGCAATCTTATTGGTGACCTGCATGAAAGTGACTCCAAGGAAAGCTATGACATTATTCTTCAAGTAAAACCTGAAAAAAAAGATCAAATCATATCTCAGATTATTGAGGGCAAAAAGTATATTATGATACCTATGGAAGACGATGAGCAAGTAAATGTAAACGGAGAAAGAATTTCATAAAAAATTATAGGTGATTCCTGTATAAAAGCTGTTAACTAAAGATTTCTCTCATGGTTAACAGCTTTTATCTGGCTATTGCAGAAACGCTCCGTTTCTTTTTAGAATACCTCTTAAATCATTGATGTCAATCTCTCTAACATCCATGTCTTCTTGCATTGCAGCCAGTCTTGCAGCTGTTCCAGCTGCTTGCCCACTCACCAAGCATACGGGCATAACTCTTACACTTCCTTGCATGATATGTTCACAGGAAATGGTTTTTCCTGCCACAAGAAGATTCCGAATATTTCTAGGAATTAGACTTCTGTAGGGAATGCCATGGGATTCTCCGTCTGCATAAGCTGCCCAGCCTTCCTCCCCATTTTTCTCACCCTTAAGTATGCTCTCCTTCTCTTCAGCACTATGGTGAACATCCAGAAAATAGCAGTTACGACCAATTTCATCTGGAAAAGAGCGTCGTTCCATATAATCTGTTAGGGTAAGTTTATATTCACCAATTATACGTCTGGAGTCTCTAATTCCCAAAGAGGAGGCTGTGGCAGTCAGAAAGGATCCACCAAAGACCTCAGGAAGATATTCTTTCAAGCCCTGATGGTATTGGTGAGCCAGCTGTCTTCCCATCATCAGTGCTTTTGAAATACCAAAAGGCTCCGTTGCATCTACATCCCACATATGTCCAGCATTAAAGCCAATAGCACCTGGCCCAACAACAGAATTACAGCAATGAGGATCTGTAACCAACGGATATTTCTCTGATCTGGCAATATCATATGCGGCACAATCTGGGTTCTGCATATGCAGAAAAGGTGCATTACGGTAATGATAGTCATCCACGTTAGTAATCATAAAACAATGGGTGGACGGCTGCACCTTATGACTGCCTTCCTCACCAACCTCAAAATCCAGACCTGCCAGAGCAACGATATCAGCATCTCCGGTGCAATCAATGTATACTTTCCCTTTATAGGCTGTGATTCCGGCCTTATTAGCTGTTACAAGATACTCTATTCTGCCTTGCGTTTTAGGTGCTGCAATTACTTGAGAGGAAAAAAGAACAGTTGCACCAGCTTCTAGTACCATTTCATCATAGACTCTTTTCAGGGCTTCTGGATCAATAGGCACCCAATCTAAATCTCCTGCCCCAACATGCCTCATGTTAGCTTTGGCTTTCTCAAATACCTCCTGAGCAATTCCCCTATATACTACTTTAGTCCTGTCAGAAAAAGGGCACCAGGCAGGTACCAAACCATTTGTTCCCATACCTCCCAATGCCGTGGTTGCTTCAATCAGTAGCACACGGGCACCTTCTCTGGCAGCTGCTATAGCAGCCGCACAGCCAGAAGGTCCTCCCCCTGCTACAATTACTTCATATTGTTCATTTATGGGTATTTCCTGAGAAAACCTTATATTCATTCCATTTTGCCTCCTTCTTCCTTAATATACTATTGTCATTATCGTATGGGGCATACTAGTGAAATCACACAGCTGATTATTATCACAGAGTTTAAAGTCACAGGCTTCATCCCCTTTGTTTAGGACCAGAAGAATCTTTTCACCATCCGGATTAAGAAATGCTG
>DALYNO010000097.1:0-10140 GCA_031975295.1 Anaerocolumna sp.
CCCTTGACCCCTCTGCAAAAAAGACTTGCTTCAACTGGTAAAGTACTTGGAATAGCTGCATTGTTTATTTGTATATTTATCTTCATACTAGGCATATTAAAGCAAATGCCTGTATTTGATATGTTTATGACATCAGTTAGCCTTGCGGTAGCCGCAATTCCAGAAGGACTGCCTGCCATTGTCACCATAATGTTATCTCTGGGTGTACAGCGAATGGCCAAAAAAAATGCAGTCATAAGAAAGCTTCCCGCTGTTGAGACTTTAGGAAGTGCAACTGTTATCTGTTCTGACAAAACTGGTACCCTAACACAAAATAAGATGACCGTTACAGAATTAAGCTCCTGTTTAGGTAAATTGCCAACAGGGAGCAGTGAAAGTGAATTCCTGTTAACATTAGCTGCTCTGTGTAATGATGCTGTCCTTCAAGTCGTAAAAAAAGGAAAGACCCCATCTGTTACCACAACTGGCGAACCTACTGAAAATGCTCTAGTTATGGCAGCATATCATATTGATCTTAACAAACCAAAATTAGATTTAGCAAACCCAAGAATTTTTGAAATCCCCTTTGATTCTAACCGTAAACTAATGTCAACCATACATAGGTGCAGTGATGGTACAATTCGTTGTATTACAAAAGGTGCCTTTGATGTATTAATTAGTAGATGTACCCATTATCATCATAAAACAAAACAAGACCCTATGAGCAGAGCGATTATTAATCAAATTCAGAAAATAAACCAGGGGATGACTGAAAAAGCTTTAAGAGTTATTGGTATTGCTTATAAAGATTACCCTTCCGAATCTGCACTAAACCAAAAACTATCCAGATATAAATCCCAGGAAGCTATGTGTTTAGACATAGAGAATGGTCTTACTTTAGTAGGTCTTATTGGCATGATTGATCCCCCTAGACCGGAGGTCTATGATGCAGTAGCAACCTGTCAATTGGCTGGTATTAAACCAATTATGATAACAGGTGACCATATAACCACTGCTAGTGCTATTGCAAAGGAATTGGGTATTATGTCAAGCTCTGACCTTGCTATGACAGGTGCTGAATTATCTGTTCTTTCACAAGATGAACTAATTGAAAGAATACCTAAATACAGAGTATTTGCAAGAGTATCCCCTGAGCATAAAGTTCGAATTGTTAAAGCTTTTCAAGCCCGAGGGGAAGTAGTTGCTATGACAGGTGATGGTGTGAATGATGCACCTGCCCTTAAAGCCGCCGATATCGGTTGTGCCATGGGGATTACCGGTACAGATGTTGCCAAAAATGCCGCCGATATGATTTTAACTGATGATAATTTTGCTACCATAGTCTCGGCAGTCAAAGAGGGCAGAGGTATATACGACAACATCAAAAAGGCAATTCACTTCTTGCTCTCCTGTAATATAGGCGAAATCATAACAATATTCATAGCAATCCTAATGGGTCTTCCCTCACCTTTACTAGCGGTTCAACTTTTATGGGTTAATTTAGTTACAGACTCACTTCCAGCCATATCCTTAGGTGTAGAACCCGCTGCAAAAGATATTATGAAGAAAAAGCCCATACCTCCCACAAAAGGTATGTTTGCTGATGGGCTAATATTTAAAATTATTATGGAAGGCTTATTAATTGGTGGCTTATCTCTCTTAGCCTTTATCTTAGGAATCAAGTTCTTTGATAGCAGGAACATACCTGCCGAACTATTAGCAGGCAGTAATCTAAGAGAAATCGCAACTATGGCAGATCCCTATATTGGAAGAACTATGGCTTTTGCAGTTTTAAGTCTTTCACAACTCTTTCATTCCTTTAATATGAGAAGTGAACATTCCCTTGCAAAAATTGGCATCTTTTCTAATATAAAGTTATTACTCTCCTTCTTTATATGCTCATTTTTACAAATAGTGGTTATCTCCATAAGACCTCTGGCAAGTATATTTAAAGTGGTTCCACTAAATGCAGCACAATGGTCTATCGTACTTGTATTTGCTTTTATGCCAATTGTAATTGTGGAGTTGCAAAAAGGGAATAAATAAGTATGTTTTACTCTTATAAAGTATCAAAAAAGATTTGGTGTAAAATACACCAAATCTTTTTGAAATAGTATGCGCTGTATTGATATGAAATTATCAGTATAGACTACTTATCATCTAACTACTATTTTACAAGATGGCAGGAAACAAAATGTCCTTCTGCTACTTCTCTTAAAACAGGCTTTTCATTTCTACAGATATCAGTAGCCATAGGGCATCTGCCTGCAAAGTTACATCCTTTAGGAATATTTATAGGACTTGGCACATCACCAGATAGAATCTGTCTGTGTTTCGTAGCTTCTTTATCTGGATCAGGAATAGGAACTGCTGATAAAAGTGCTTTAGAGTATGGGTGAAGTGTATTCTTATATAACTCTTCACTGCTTGCAAGTTCTACAATATTACCCAAATACATAACTGCTATACGATCACTGATATATTTAACGATATTTAAATCATGTGCAATAAAAAGGAAAGTTAAATCTAATTTTTCTTGCAAGTCATGTAATAAGTTAATAATCTGTGACTGAATAGATACGTCAAGTGCGGAAATTGGTTCATCACATACAATAAATTCTGGTTCAATTGCAAGTGCTCTGGCAATTCCAATACGTTGACGTTGTCCGCCTGAGAATTCATGAGGGAAACGGTTGGCATGTTCACGGTTAAGGCCAACTAGTTCTAACAACTCATAAACTCTTTCCTGACGTTTTTGCTTGTCGTACATTTTATGAATAATCATTCCTTCTTCAATAATGGAACCAACTGTCATTCTAGGATCCAAAGAGGAGTAAGGATCCTGAAATATAATCTGAGCCATTTTTGAATAAGTAAAGAATGTCTTCTTGTTTAATTTAAGTGTTTGTTTGCCATGATAAGTAAGATCACCATGAGTTGGGGAATAGATTCCCATAACAACTTTACCAAGTGTTGATTTACCACATCCGGATTCTCCAACTAAACCAAGAGTTTCACCCTTCATGATATCTAAAGTAATGTGGTCAACCGCCTTTAAAGTACCATCAGTTACTTTAAAGTACTTACATACATCATCTAACACCAATAACTTTTTGTCTGACATTTATTTCACCTCCTTAAGTTCTACAGGACAGTCATCATGGTGCAACCAACATGCTGCATAATGACCACCTTCAATCGTAAATTCCTCAGGATAATCTGTTTTACATAATTTCATACAGTTTGAACATCTGCTTGCAAAACCACATCCTACTGGAGGTCTGATAAGATCTGGAGGGGTTCCAGGTATGGAAACTAATCTTTCATTTGGATCCATATCTATTTCTGGTAGACTCTTAAGTAGTGCTTTTGTATATGGATGAGAAGGCGTATAAAAAATTTCTTTTGCAGTTCCTGTCTCAACAATTTTACCTGCATACATAACAGCTACACGATCTGCTACACTTGCCACAACTCCTAAATCATGGGTAATTAGAATGATAGCTGTGTTTGTTTTATTCTTAATTTCTAATAATAAGTCCATAATCTGAGCCTGAATTGTAACATCTAGTGCTGTTGTAGGTTCATCTGCAATTAAGAGTTTAGGGGAACTGGATAGGGCCATGGCAATCATAACCCTTTGTCTCATACCACCAGAGAATTCATGAGGATATTGCTTTGCTCTTTGTTTCGCATTTGGTATATTAACTGTTTCCAGTAATTTAATTGCTTCTTTATCTGCTTCTTCTTTAGATAATTTCTGATGATGACGAATTGCTTCTGTTAACTGCTTACCAACCTGCATGGTAGGATTTAAGCATGTCATAGGGTCCTGGAAGATCATACTTACTTCTTTACCCCTTATTTTCATCATCTGTCTTTCTGTTGCTTTTACTATATCATGTTTCCCTAATGTAATACTGCCTTTTGCAATTCTAGCAGGAGGCATAGGGTTTAATTTCATTATAGTCTGGGCAGTAACACTCTTACCGCAGCCACTTTCACCTACGATAGCAAGTACTTCCCCTTCGTGAACGTCAAAAGTAACACCGCGAACGGCTTTTACTTCGCCTGCATAACTATCAAAGGATACATTTAAATCCTTAACCTGTAATACTTTGTTCATCCCATTACCTCCTTAATTTTGGATCAAATGCATCACGTAAACCATCCCCTAATAAGTTAAAGGATAACATAGTAATACTGATAAATATAGCTGGAAGAATCATTTGGGAAGGGTACAACTGAAATACCTTTATACCATCATTAGCTAATGTACCCCAACTGGCATGCGGAACCGGTACTCCAAGTCCAATAAAACTTAAGAAAGCCTCCGTAAAGATTGCACTAGGAACAGCTAATGTTATATTAACAATTATTACGCTTAAAGCATTTGGAATTAAGTGTTTAAAAATAATACGTATAGGGTTTGCTCCCATTACTTTAGCTGCAACTACATAATCCTGCTGTTTTAAACTCATAATTTGTCCTCTTACAAGGCGTGCCATACCAGTCCAGCCAACAGCTGCGTAAGCAATGATGATTGTCATGATACCAGGTGGTAAAACCATCATTAAAAGGATTACAATGATTAGATATGGAATACCACTAATAATCTCAATGATTCTCATCATGATATTATCAGTCATCCCACCAACATAACCTGAGATACCACCATATACAATACCAACAATCACATTTATAAATACTGCAGCAAAGGAAATAATTAAGGATGTTCTACCTCCTGCCCAGATTCTGGTAAAGATATCTCTTCCCAAAGTATCTGTACCAAATATATGCATAGCACTACCATTATCACCTTTAAAGAACATCTTAGCATTTGTATGCAATAAATCCTGTTCACTGATTTTATACGGAGATAACAAAGGAATTATAAAGGAACCTAGTGTAATTAATATAATTAAAATCAAGCAAAAAACTGCAGCTTTATTTTTAGACAATCTCTTCATGGCATCTTTCCAGAAGCTGGTACTTGGTCTTTTCATTCCTTCACTTTCAAGTGAATCAGGTCCGACCCATTCAAAAAGGCTTTTTTCAATATTCTCCATTTTCCTACTCCTTCCCTTCAACCAGCTTAACACGAGGATCAATAAATCCATAAAGCAAGTCAACAATTAAATTCGCTATAACTAAAAATGCACCGTAGAATAATGTAAGCCCTGAAATCATGGTATAATCCCTGTTCTGAATACTAATTACAAAAAACTTACCCATACCAGGAACTGAGAATATGTTTTCAACAACAAAGGCACCAGTTAAAACGCTTGCAGTGATAGGACCAAGCACAGTAATAACAGGCATGATTGCATTACGAACAGCATGTCTCCAAATAATCTTTTTCTGAGATAGTCCTTTAGATTTAGCTGTTTTAATGTAATCCTGACCTAAAGTATCAAGCATACTTGTTCTCATAAGCCTAGATATAGTCGCAAGCGTACTAAAACTTAAGGCAAAAGAAGGTAATATCTTACTTGAAAATGTATTCCATCCAGTAATAGGGAAAAATTTAATACCCGTAGCTGCAAATAGTTTTAATCCTAAGAAGTATTGTAACAAAGCACCAATTATAAAGCTAGGTACAGATACACCAATAACTGCAAGTAACATAGAACCTGTATCCCAAGCAGTACCTCTTTTAACTGCTGCAACGATACCAAGTAAAACACCTATAATAGTTGCAAATATAATAGACCTTAACCCTAAATCCAGAGAATAAGGAAATGCCTGAGAAATAATATCAGTAACAGGACGATTATAGTACATGGATAAACCTAAATCTCCCTTAAAAATATTACTTATATATAACCCAAACTGTACAATCATTGGCTTATCAAGCCCGTCTTTTGCATTTAATGCCTTTAATGTAGTTTCTGGAACTGCTTTTTCACCAATAAAAGGATCTCCAGGTAATAAACGCATCATAAAAAATGTTAAAGCCACTAAAACTAATAATGTTAAAAACGCATAAAATAATCTTTTCGCTATATATTTAGCCATTTGCAGTCCCCCTTTCTATAATTTATCATAATAATTCCCTAATAACTTATAAAGAATTGGTATCCTATACTACTTTATTAGACATTAAAGTACTATAGGATGTCAATTCTTATATAAATTTACATAACAGTCAATAACTTCCAAAAATACTTTTTAAACACAATTCAAGTGCGGGATGTATAAACAGCCCGCACCATCATTGTTATAACGAAACTTTTTGGGTTAAATTATTTTAATGTAACATAACGATAGTTCATATCCTGGAATGCAGTTCTAAGAACACCAGAAGCAATCTTACCACTCACTGTGTAGTTTCTTGCTCTCCAGTAAACAGGTCCGATAGGAAGATCAGTTAAAAGCATTTTTTCTGCTTCTACTAAATATCCAAAACGTGTTGCTGGATCTAATTCAGTACGAATTTTATCTAATAAAGCATCATAAGCTTCATTCGTATAGCTAGTGTGGTTATTACCGTTACCAGTTTCAAACATATCAAGGAATGTCATAGGATCATCATAATCAGGGCCCCATCCAGCAAATACCATGGAGAAGTCTTTGTTAGACATTCTTTCAAGTCTGCTCTTGAATGGCATGGATTCAATTTTGATTTCAATTCCAAGATTTACTCTTAATTGTTCCTGAACAAATGCTGCATATAAAACTGCTGTATCACTATCATCAGAAATCATTGTAAGATCAACTTTATCAACACCAAGTTCTTCTAATGCTTTTGCATAGTATTCTTTTGCCTGTGTTGCATCAAATACAGGGATCACTTGACCAACTTCTTCAAAGAAAGGTGCATTTAATCCATGCATTGCAGGAGGTGTAAATGAAGTTGCTGCTTTGGAATCATTTTTAATAATACTCTTAACAAAAGATTCTTTGTCTATAGCATAAGTAAGTGCAGTACGTAAATTTTGGTTAGATAAGAATTTATCTTCCATATTATATTCTAAATACCACGCAGAACCATCATCATATGCAAGTACAGGATATCCTTCACCTTTCAATAAGGCAGTTTGATCACCGTTTAGACCAATCATATCAACTTCACCAGCTTTAAATGCATTTAAAGCAGCGTTGGTATCATTAATCATAACCATAGTGATTTTATTAAGGCTAATTTTGTCAGCTTCATAAAAATCAGGATTTTTTTCAAGAACTATGTTATTTTCATGTTCCCATGAAGCTATTTTAAATGGTCCATTTGTTACTATTTTGTCAGCATCTGTACCATAAGCTTCACCAAAATCATTATATGCTTTTTCATTCAGAGGAGCGAATACACCAAATGCTAAAGTACTTAAAAAGTAAGAAGTAGGATTTTGTAAAGTTACTTCAAGTTCATAATCAGAAACTGCTTTAAAACCAAGTTCTTCTTCACCTACTTTACCTTCATTGAAAGCTTGACCATTTTTGAATAGGTATCCAAAATAAGAATAATCAGCACCAAAAGAAGGTGTTAACAATGACTTCCAAGCAAATACAAAGTCATGTGCAGTTACGGGTTCTCCATTAGACCACTTCATATCTTGTCTTAAGTTAAACTTGTAAGTTAACTGATCATCGCTGATAGTCCAATCAGTTGCAACACCTGGTTTAGGCTGATTGTTTTCATCTAACATGATAAGATTTTCCATAACATGTCGAATTACAGAAAAAGATGTAGTATCGGTAGTTGTTACAGTAAATAACTGTGGTGGTTCAGATGCAATATTAACAGTAATTGCACCAGCTTCAGCAGTTCCTGGATAAGCACCTAAATCCGCAGGATCAGTTGTTGTAGCTTCTTCTGTAGGCTCAGCTGCAGCCTCTGTAGGATTCGTTGAATCCGGAGTTTTAGCAGGTTCTTTACTTCCACAGCCTGCTAACATAGTTACTGACATTGCTACTACGAGCAATCCAGCTAACAATTTGTGTTTTCTCATTATTTCTCCTCCTTTTATTAAAAGAGAAGTATATCCCTAATATACTTCTCTGTACAACCACTATATTATTACAAAAGACCTATATTGTCAATACAAAATTATTTTATTATTTATGGTATTTTATAAAAGATATGATGAATAATGTCATAATTGCATAAATTGTTTATTTTTATGACAGATTATAATTGATTATCTCTTTATAATCGTATAATATGGAAGAAGAATAGTTATATTATACAAACAAATTATAATCGGATAAAGTGAGGTGAAATGAAATGGATGCCAATGAATTAAGGCTAAGAAGAGATAAAGCACCTTTTAATGAACTAAATACACAAGATTTTATGATGTATGATAAATTCCCCTATACCATGGATATTAATATATGTCCCAAAGACAATCATAAACTGTGTAGTGGAAATATTATTAAATACAGTACATACGCAATGAATGAAACATTTCTTGTCAATTCTAATTAATAAAGACTGCAATAAATGAAGTATTTCAAAATGTTATAATACAGTTCTACATTTGAAGTATCACATGAGGATTCCTATAGTAAGATTTCTTTTTTGAATCTTACTATAGGATAGCCCCTTCATTTATTACAGTCTCTTATTTGTTTATCTAAAAATTACTTACCTATTATTTTTTAATCTTAAATGCTTCCATGCCTGGATATACTGAAATGTCACCTAACTGCTCTTCTATTCTTAAAAGTCTGTTGTATTTAGCAACACGGTCACTTCTTGAAGGGGCTCCTGTTTTAATTTGACCTGCATTGGTTGCAACTGCAATATCTGCAAGAGTTACATCTTCTGTTTCACCTGATCTGTGAGAAACAATAGCTGTCCAACCATTGTTTTTAGCCATTTCAATTGCTTCTAATGTCTCAGTAAGCGTACCAATTTGATTAAATTTAATTAATACAGAGTTAGAAATACCCATTTCCATTCCGGTTTTAATTCTCTTTGTATTTGTAACAAACAAATCATCGCCAACTAATTGCACTCTATCACCAAGACGTTCAGTTAACTTCTTCCAGCCATTAAAGTCTTCTTCTGATAAACCATCTTCAATAGAAATAATCGGATAGCGATTACATAAATCTTCTAAATAATCTACCATAGTATCAACAGTTTTAAATTCGCCAGATTTCCAGAATAAATAATCTCCTTCTCTACCAGCTTTTTTCGCTTCTTCATACATTTCAGTGGAAGCAACATCCATTGCAATATAGAAGTCTTTGCCTGGTTCAAAGCCAGCTTCTTTAATGGCTTTTACAATATAATCAAGGGCTTGCTCATCACTTGAGAATTTAGGTGCAAATCCACCCTCGTCACCAACTGCAGTTACATAGCCGTCTGCCTTAAGTAGTTTCTTTAATGTATGGAATACTGTAGTACTCCACTCAAGAGCTTCACTAAATTTAGTTGCTCCCACAGGCATAATCATAAATTCCTGTGTATTTAAACTAGAATCCGCATGTTTTCCACCGTTGATAATATTCATCATTGGAACAGGTAGAACTTTTGCATTTACGCCACCGATATATTGATATAAAGGTAATTTTAAAGATTCTGCAGCAGCTTTTGCAACAGCAAGGGAAGCACCTAAAATTGCATTGGCACCTAATTTACCTTTATTTTCTGTACCATCCACTTCAATCATCTTACGATCAATTTCAACTTGATTCAGCGCATTCATACCGATAATCGCATCAGCAATTAAGGTATTTACATTGTTAACTGCTTTTAAAACACCATTTCCTAAGTATCTTTTCTTATCATTATCTCTAAGTTCTACCGCCTCAAAAGCTCCTGTAGACGCACCTGAGGGTACCGCTGCAACTCCAATACTGCCATCAGCTAAAACAATTTCTACTTCTACTGTAGGATTACCCCTTGAATCAAGGATTTCTCTACCTACTACTTTTTCAATTGCTAAATTTTTCATCCTGGTAATCTCCTTTTTCATAATATACTAAACTGATAAACCTGTCCATTTCTTAAACATCCCTACATACAACTTCATAGACTCCTATGACAATTCCTTTATATTATAAACAAACATATGAGATGTATACATACATTAGGGTATGGTCATGTATACTGGAATAAGAATTTTTGATTTATCACAGTTTTCAAGATTTGTTACTTCAATATTTATATGATTACATTTTGTTTAAATACCTAAACCTAGAAATAATTTC
>DALYNO010000098.1:0-10124 GCA_031975295.1 Anaerocolumna sp.
TTTTATCTTATAGAAAGAAGGTATAAAAATGAATTCAGTTCTGTCAAAACAAATGAAGCAAATTGAGTTACGAGAAGAAAAATTCTTTGCTCCGAAACCAGATAATTTTATTACTGTAAGAATTAATCCAGTTGTTGATAAAATATCAGAAAAAATCCCTGAAAAAGTAAAAAATTCATTAGATGGTGCATTCTTAAAAGGCTTTGAACTTATTTTCGAAAAGGGTATGGGGGTTATTGAAAAAACCTACGATAAAGAAAAAATACTCTTTGATCATGATGTAAATGATTATGCAGTAAATAAAAAGCTTAGTTCTAAATATATTAAGAGAATTGATAGGGCTTCACTTTGTTCTAATGCCGTAAATTCCTCCATTTCAGCCATAGAAGGTGGTGTCTTAGGTTTATTGGGAATTGGGCTTATAGATATTCCTTTATTTTTATCTGTTATTATGAAAGCTATTAATGAGGTCTCTTTAAGTTATGGTTTTGATTATAGCACAGAAGAAGAAAAGTCCTATATTTTAGCATTAATTACCTGTGCCTTAGAACTTCCTGCTAATCAGCCTGATTTGAATAAGAGCCTTGATAGCCTGGGGTATAATATAGATAATCAGATTGTAGATATTCATAATCTAAAAGAAGAAATGAAATCTGCCTCTAATGTACTTTCTAATGCTTTACTTACAGCAAAGTTTATCCAAGGGATACCCATTGTAGGTGCTGTTGGCGGAGTTGTTAATCTTAACATAATGAATAAACTTACTCAATTTGCAAAAATAAAGTATAAAAAGAGATATTTATTAAAAAAAATAAATGAAAAATCCATATAAATAAAACTAACATCCTTATTGTTCCTTTACAGTACTTTTATGCAATAGGAGCTATCCTATTGCATAAAAAAAGAGGAAGTCACTTGTGACACCTCCATTTTTTATAGTTTTATTTTAAATCATGTCTGTTACAACCTGATGACTTATGCCTTTATCATTTTATTATATTGTAATAAAATTCGCTCAGATTCTTTTCTATTGTCAATTTTTTTATAATACTCCAGGGCCGCTCTAAGTACTCTAGTTGACTCCGGATTCATTTCCAGCGCTTTTCTTAGTATTCTTTCCCCTTTGCTTACATTGGTGTTACTATAGTATTGTAAGACCAAAAGCATAAGTTTTTCCATACTTTTGCTCAGCCACTCTCTGGCTTTTATGGTCCATGTCAAGTCTATATCTGTGAATAAATCTCCATAGTAAGCAGCTATGTATTTCTCAGCCAATTCAACATTGTCTGTTCTAACTTCATTAAAAGTCTTAAGGAATCTTTTAATATCAACCAAATCGCACACGCCATCACGGATATAAACTTCATAGTTCTTCTTAATTACAAATACATCCTCTGTAAACCCAAACTTAGCAAGGGAATTTCTAAGTCGATAAAGGGTAACATAATAATTATTGAGTCCATTATCTGGATTTTCTCCCGGAAAAACATGTCTGATTAAATCATCTCTAGTAATTGTTCCGTCTGCATTACATAATATGTATGATAGTAATTCTTTGCATTTTTGAGTTGAAAACTTCATAGTTTCCTGATTTTTATTAACAACTTCCAGCCTTCCCAAGCAATTTATCAACAATTTATCCTTTGTCTCATTTAATCTTCTCAATTGGATTAATTCATATTGTTTCATCACATAATCCATTGTAGTAGCAAAAGAAGAATCTTTCAGGGGTTTTAAAATATAATCCAATGCATGTACACGAAAGGCATCAACGGCATATTGTGGATAAGCTGTCACAAAAATTATGATAATATCGTACTTAATGTTTTGTATCTGATAAGCCAAATCAATCCCAGTAAGCCCAGGCATATCAATATCCATAAATACAACATCAGGCTTGTCCAGTACTATATTAATTAGTGCTTTTTCTGAGTCCAAATACTGATTCACAATTTCTATATTATATTGACTTAAATGAGCACACAATTCATCAATAGCTAGTGCTTCATCATCAACAATTACTGCTCTCAAACTAAGTACCTCCTAATTTCTTGGGATATTCATATACACATTCAATCCGCCGCTCTCTACTAAGTCCATATACAGTGATGTATGATACATTTTATTTAGCCTGCGGTTTATATTATATAAACCAACCCCTCTGCTTTCCTCACTATTACCCAGAAGCAAATTCATCTTATCACGGTCCATTCCCAAACCATTATCTTTCACACCCAAGGTTATGAATTCCTTATTCTCTTTCACATAAACTGTTACCTGGCCAGCAGTTCTTTTTTTTCTTATACCATGATTAACCGCATTCTCCACCAACGGCTGTAGAATTAATGGCGGAATAAGCATATCCGTTTCTTCAATCTCATAATTTATCTCTAACATATCACCAAATCTGGCTTTTTCAATTGCAAGGTAGGAATACACAAGATTGAGTTCATTCTCTATAGGTATTAAATCCTCTAAATTAACGAAATCAAAACAACTCCTTAAATACTGACTGAATTCAACTAGAAGTTCTCTTGACCTTTTGGTATCCGTTCTGGATATTGCAATTATAGCATTTAAAGCATTGTGTATAAAATGTGGTTTAATTTGAGCTTTTAAGAATTTAAGCTCTGTCTCATATTCTTTCTTATCCATTTCTGCAATTTTAAGCACAGCTTCTTCTTTTTCATTCATAGCAATCGCAAATTTTTTAGCCAGCATATAAAATTCTATCACTACAAATAAGAATATCCCTGCTGGAAAATATTCTATACCACCTGACGCAATTATATTATTTTGCATAAGCAAATCATGTATACTACAGATAAATAGAATAATCGTTGCCACAATCAGCATATTGGTTCTATCATCACCTCTTATAAAGAGGGATATCATCTTTATAAGAATATATACTGAAAGGGCAAGTCCTATCATATGGGTTATAATGGTTAACTGGGTAAAGTAATATATGGGTAAAAATACGATGCTTACTGTAAATACACAGGTATAATACTTAACTACTTTAATAATTTTTACAGGAATCAAATCTTTAAACTGCTCATTTGCAGTAAACATAAATGATACAAGCAACCAAGTGGCACTTAAATAATCTAACCTTACAATAAACTGTATATTGGATAACATTGGTATATAACTTACAATATAACTGGAATATAAAATTATTCTTGTGATACTTGCCAGACACATGATAAAAAAGTACAGATGGGTTCGTTCTTTTCTACGAAAAATATATAACATAAGAGAATGATACATTAACATTGTGAAACAACTAATAAGTGCAATGTCCCTACAGAGAATGGATTGATGTAGTTTGTTAATATTATCTTCTGTGCCTAGTACCGGAGAGAACCATAGTCCTCCTCTTGCATATGTATAATTAGAGATTTGAATAATGATATCAAAATTATCCTGATAGGGCTGTATAGGAATGGTGTTGACTCTGTAAAAAGGTTTAGAACTTATTTTATCTGTACCAACGACTCCATTCTCAGCTTGTAGAGTGTCACCAATATATAATTGATACGCCGTAGAAACAGGTGGCATCCGTAAGGAAAGTCTCTCTCCCTTAGAAACCCCTACTACATGTAAGCGGTAGGTAGCATAGCCAAATCCAGTTGTAGCATCCTCATAGGATCCATATTTATTCCATACCGATGGAATATTAACAATCTCTTTAGTAACCCCAAACAAGTTCTGTTTTGTCAAAAGCTCTTTATTATAGAACTCCCACTCCCCACTTAGGGTCAAACTTTTGGAGTCCGAACGATCCCAGTTGGATAAATCCAGAACTCCATTATTTGAGTTTATTTGATTTGTCTGCAAAGGAAATATCAGATTAATCCCTTGTATTAGTGTAAATGCAATTATTCCATATATCAAAAGAGAGATAAATCTTCTTATATAATTTGATTTCATCCGATCACATGGCCCTTTGATTTATACTTATCTGATTAGTTAAGTCTCTGTCTGACTATTTCATAAGATAAAACACCCATGGCCACTGATGCATTTAAAGAGTCTATATTTCCGAACATTGGTATTTTAGCAACAAAGTCACATTTCTCTTTGATTAATCTTCCCACGCCTTCACCTTCACTACCAATCACGAGACCAATAGGTCCCTTTAAATTAAGATTGTACATAGTTTCTCCAGTCATATCCGCACAAACAAACCACAATCCCTTGTCTTTTAATTCTTCCATAGTTGTTGCCAGATTAGTTACTTTAGCAACAGGTGTATAATTAATTGCACCAGCTGAAGTTTTAGCTACAGTGGCTGTAAGACCAACTGCTCTCCTTTTTGGTATGATAATTCCATGAGCACCTGCCTGGTTAGCTGTTCTGATAATAGCACCTAGGTTATGTGGATCTTCAATACTATCAAGCAATATAATAAAAGGAGGTTCTCCTTTTTCTTTTGCTAAATTTAAAATATCCTCAACTTCTGCATATTCATAAGCTGCAGCATATGCCATTACACCCTGATGTTTACCTGATTCTGATAGTTGATCCAATCTTTCTTTTTTAACAAAAGTGATAATTGTATCTCCTTTTTTAGCTTCCCTGATTATTGATTTAATTGGGCCATCCTGGCAACCATCCAATACAAAAAGGCGGTCTATTGTTTTTCCAGAACGGAATGCCTCCAATACTGCATTACGTCCTTCAATTGTTAATTCTTCATATCTCATTTTTAATCCAAACCTTTCTGTTTATATCATCTCTTATTTTTATTCATTTATATTAAATTACTTAGACTTATTCTTCATATGTTTCATAAATCCTGGTTTATTAATTTAGATTTATCATTTAAGTGTCAATATAGTCCTTATACATAATATCCTTTTGCTAAGTATCTCTGCACTTGATTATCCTACTTTATATGAAGCTTATTAATATTGAAATATGCAATATTAATACTTGGATTATGCCTTATGCACAGGCTAATGGTTGTCCAGAATTAATATTATTGTATGAGTTTTATGCTAATCCCTTAACAATAATCTCCATAACTCTGTCCATTTGGTTATTTAAATATAAATAACCTATGAGACATTCAAATCCTGTTGCAATCCTATACTCAGTTATACTAGCATTCTTAGCAGAGGTAAATGACTTGGCATTTCTACCTCTTTTATAAACTGCCATTTCCTCTTCTGACAGCACTTCTTCAATTTTGTGAAACATTTCCATTTGAGCAGGTGCTTTGACCAGGCTACTAACTCTTTTATGAAGTTTATTAACTGGTGCATTGCCCTGCTCTACAACGTAAGTGCGAATAATTAAATCAAATACAACATCACCTATAAAAGCCAGCGTTAGAGGAGAATACGTCTTTAAATCCGTTTCCGGTAAGTTCAAAGATTGTTTGATACTTCCGATTAGGTTAATCTTTAAGCTCTCTTCCATCTAACACCTTCTCTTGTATCTTCGAGCAAGATTCCTTTTTTAAGTAAAGTGTCTCTTATTTCATCAGATTTAGCAAAATCTTTATTTTTTCTTGCTTCCTGACGATCCTTTATTAACTGTTCTATTTCTTCATCGAGCAATTCTACTTTAATTCTGGCATTTAAACCAAGTACACCACATAAATTAACGATTAATTCAGCTGCTGTAATTAAAAATGTCTTAGAACTTTCAGCATTAGCCTGAGTATTAATTGCTTTAACTATTTCAAATATAGCAGCAATAGCATCGGCTGTATTGAAATCGTCTTCCATTGCTTCTTCGTATTTTTTCTTTAATAAATTAAGTTCGGCAATAACAGCAACTTCCTCCTCAGACATTGCTTTTTCTTCTGCAATTTCAAGAAGATGATCTAAATTATATACTGCTGTCAATATTCGATCTAAACTATTTTTGGAGGATGCCATTAATTCTTCACTAAAATTAATTGAACTTCTGTAGTGAGCATTTAGCATAAAGAAACGAAGTACTTGAAGAGGATACAATTCTCCAATTTCTCTAACTGTAAATAATTTTCCACTGGATTTAGACATCTTTTTATTATCAATATTTAAAAAGTTGTTATGCATCCAATATCTGGCAAACTCTTTGCCATTGCATGCCTCACTCTGGGCAATCTCATTCTCATGATGTGGAAATACCAGATCTTCTCCACCTGCATGAATATCAATTTGTTCGCCTAAATATTTTTTACTCATAACGGAGCATTCAATATGCCAACCAGGTCTTCCCTCGCTCCAGGGTGATGTCCAGAATGGTTCTCCTTCTTTCTTTGGCTTCCATAGTACGAAGTCCATAGGATCTTCTTTGTCTTCACTCACTGCAATACGGACTCCCGCTTCTAAATCATCCAAATTCTTTTTAGATAGTTTACCGTATTCTTTAAAACTTCTAGTCTTAAAATAAACCGTGCCATTTTTTACATAGGCATGACCTTTATCAATAAGAGTTGAAATCATCTCTATCATACCATCAATTTCTTCAGTAGCCTTAGGATTCTTAGTTGCAGGAATTACATTAAGATTCTGTATATCCTGATAGAAGGCCTTGATATAACGTTCGGATATCTCAGTAGAACTTACCCCTTCATCGTTTGCTTTATTAATAATTTTATCATCCACATCAGTAAAATTTGATACAAAGTTTACTTCATAACCTTTATATTCCAGATATCTTCTTACTGTATCAAAGAAAATTACTGGTCTTGAATTACCAATATGAATATAGTTGTATACTGTTGGACCGCATACATACATTTTAACTTTTCCCTCTTCTAAGGGGATAAATTCTTCTTTTTTCTTAGTTAGTGTATTATATATTTTCATCATGATATCCATGCCCTTCCATCACCTGCAAGCTTTGTGGCCCCAGGCACATATTTGTGTGAAAAATATTATCTTCACACAGCCAATTAAAATATCCTACCTGATATACCTCTTACAGTTAAATGCTTGTTTTCTCTATTTTAACCTATATTAGCAGATATTTCTATCCTTTTCTCAAATTATATAGTGGTTTGCGGTTAGTTCCACATCATTCAATCTAGAACAGACTGCATCTAATTCATCCTTTAATTTTTGGTTTGCAACCCGAAGTGCAGTTAAATCATTAAATACAGGATCAGGAAGATGAATTTGATCCATATCCTCTGTTGGTATCTTCATATTATCCCTTTTAACAATACGGCCCGGAACACCAACAACAGTTGAGTTAGGCGGCACTTCTGATAATACCACAGAACCTGCTCCTATTTTAGAATTTTCACCAACTGTAAAGGACCCTAGTATTTTAGCACCTGCACTGACCATAACATTATTTCCAATAGTAGGATGGCGTTTACCACTTTCTTTTCCTGTACCACCAAGGGTTACTCCCTGATAAAGAGTAACATTATCTCCAATGATTGCAGTTTCTCCTATGACCACACCGTGTCCGTGGTCAATAAACAGGCCTTTTCCTATGGTAGCTCCTGGATGAATCTCTATGCCGGTTTTTCTTACTGTTCTTTGGGAATACCATCTAGCAAGAAAATAATGCTTTGTCTGGTATAATTTATGTGCTATACGGTATCTTATAATTGCTTTAAAACTAGGATATAAAAAAACTTCCAGATTTGTTTTTATTGCAGGATCTCTTTCTCTGATAATACTAATTTCATCTTTAATATAACCAATAATGCCCATAATAACACTCCTTCTAAACAATAAAAAAACTTCATCTCTTATACAAGAGACGAAGTTAATCCGCGGTTCCACTCTAATTCGTATCTGCCAGACTATATCAGATACTATCTTTATACAAGTAACGGCTGCTACCGGATTAAGCTAACATAATGCTTCACCTAATCAGCTCCCAGATGCACTTTATCCATATTCAGGCAAAGAATGCTTTCAGCCGGTGACATTCTATCTCTGCTGCCTTCTTAAGGACTACTTTTCTGTTCAACGCTTTTTTTCTTATTTGTAATTATAAAAACTCTAAACCCGAATACCCTGCAACAGGATATTTATGTTTTATTACCTATATTCTATGCAAAAATAGGTAAATTGTCAATAACCCTATACTACATCATTTATAAATACATGGTTATAATAATTAATTGTATTCAGTTTTTCCATAATTATGTTATTATTGCCTGCTACATTTAAAACAAGATTTTCTTTTTCTATGCCAAAAAAAAGTTTGGTAATTTCTGAAATGTCACCTTTAATTTCTGGCTCTTTCTCAGTACGAACACATTTACTTCCTGTTTGTGTAAAAATCATTTCATAATTACCATTATTATTCCATATTATATCATCTTCAACACCAATAACCAGTGAAGTTTCTTTAATAGCAGTGATTCCGGCTATAAAAGCTTGGAGATTAATGATTCTTGCCATAATAGTAGGAGGATTAGAAAAACTTTGCTCTTCCTTTAAAAATCCTGATAGCTTGTCAGTGACACCATACCAAAATTCTTCTTTTTTGTGCGGCAAATATATAGCTTCTGCTACCTGTAAATCATTCTCCTTCATATAGGCTATATACCCAATTATACTACCATTTTGATGGACCATCATAACTTCTCCATGGGAGCTACGCATCTCATGGATTAATCTCTGGTAATAATATATATCCCTGTAAACAAAAACATCATAAACACTCTCCAGATATTGGTTTGTGAATTCTTCTAATTTCTCAAGATTGATACTATCTTCCGTATTTAAAATAAGCGTATCTATTGTCTCATGCATTAAAGCATTTATTCCCTTATGGGAGATTTCTTCTTTTGTATTAATTATTTGTTGTTTAAAAGACTCCTGTTCATATACAATACGAAAACCAAAGGGGCTATAAATTGCTTCCTTAGCCGGCATAAGATAAGTAAAAGGCATCTCTTTCTCATTCATGTGGTTCATTGCCTTTTCTAAGAGAAGCTTCATAAGTCCCTGTCTTCTGTCCACTTCCCTTGTAGCAACGCCAACAATATAATTGGCAGCTAACTTTTTACATCTTACATTTAAAATATATGGATTTAAATGAAGCATAGAAGCAATGCTATCCCCTTTGAATACTGTATACACCTGATTGTCTTTCATTTTCCATTTAAAGTAGAAATCCGTATACGAAGTTGAGTCACCAAAGCATTCCCTCCATAAATCATATACCGCAGCTTTTTTATCAGCGCTTTCATCCATAAGGGAAATTTCCTCTATACTGTTATAAACTCTATACTCCATAACATCCTCCAACTCTTACCTTTGTTTTGAACAACCGGAACAGCCACTACAGCCGCCCCCAACGCCTTCTACATCGGCCATATAATCCATACCACCAGCATATTTGTAATTATCTACAGAAGTAAGTAAGCAAATTGAATTAGCTGAGATACCTTTTCCTTCACCGGTAAACCCAAGTCCCTCTTCTGTAGTCGCCTTAATATTAATCTGATCCTCTCTGATATCAAGTACCATAGCAATGTTTTTAACCATTTCAGGAATATGTGGTGCCATTTTAGGCTTTTGAGCAATGATGGTTGCATCTATATTTTCTACGAAAAACAATTTTTCTTCTATTAATTCTTTCACCTTTTTCAGTAGTTCTAAACTTGAAATATTTTTGTATGAATCATCTGTGTCTGGAAAATGTCTGCCAATATCACCAAGAGCCGCAGCTCCTAATAGACTATCCATTATAGCATGAAGCAATACATCTGCATCAGAATGTCCAAGCAAACCAAGTTCATAAGGAATGGTTACTCCTCCAATAATTAATGGACGATCCTCACATAAACGGTGAACATCATATCCTGATCCTATTCTCATTAAATCTCCTATCTGCCATATATGAATGGCTTGTATGTCCCTTATGGGTTCTAATGTATGAGTATCAGCTGATTATTTAACTTTCAATCTATCAGCAACATAATTATATAAATAATTTGTAGTTTCATTATATACCACAAACCATATTTGTGTCAAAATACCATTCATATATCATGATATTTATTAACAATTTATTTCTTATCATCCAATGAATCATTATTTTATAATTATTATTAATTTATTTAGCAAATTATTCTTAAAGATAAGAAAAAGAGACTGCCAAAGACAATCTCTTCAATAGCGAAGGACGGATTTGAACCGCCGACACCG
>DALYNO010000099.1:0-10105 GCA_031975295.1 Anaerocolumna sp.
TCTGTCTGCACCCTTTGGAAGGCGGGCACATACGATATGCACATCGGCTTCCCCATCATAAGTTCCCGCAAACCAGCAACACAGCAGGTCACCATTAGGTAACTCAATCATAGCAGGCGAATGGCAAGTGGCGAATCCGCCTGGAGGTACCATGGATTCCACAGTACCCATTTCTTCGTTGATGTAGATTCGCCCATCTAGGGTCAAACCGGATAGCGTAGGATAATTCATAATTTACCTCCATGTTCTGATAATAAGTATTTGCATTCTTTTTAGAATGCAGTCCATAACCTTTTGCCTATTTTTTAAGTAATCTTTTCTGCTAGTTTTATAAATAAATCTTGATTACCAAAACCACCAGATTTAGAAATAATATAATTTATTTTTCCATTATATTTAAATTTTGTTAAAACAACACCTGTTGCCATTTCACATATTGGTGTAAGTTCCGAAACCCCTACCTCTTGCATGAAAGCCATCAGGGTGTCGCCGCCGGTGCACAAAAGAGTCGCATTCAGACCATAATCCAACATTCTCTTCATTAAGGCGGCCAGATTATATGAGATTTGTACTCGAAGTTGTTCCGTTGTCAAGTTGTGTTCCCTTGCGTAGATATTGGTATCCTCACACCCTTGAGGGTCATTCACATCCAGAATAAAGCGTTTTCTCTCAGATGCCTGTTCCAGCCATAATCGAATCCATTGCGTAGCCAAATCACTATCCACCCAGTCTGGCTCCAGCTTTTGTACAGGGTTTAAATTTACATGGACAAAGCCATGTTCCTGTGCCATGTTCATTTGGCTGATTGTTACAGGATTTACACTGCCACAAGCTATAAACAGTGTATGCTCAAGTTTTGGTATTTGGGGGGTTGGTCCCTTTAAATTCAGCATATCTGCCAGGACTGCCGCAAACCCGGCACACCCGGCACTGAATCGGATTTGATCTGTCCCCAGTTCCCGGCCGATGTTTGTTAAATCTGTATCTGTCTCAGCATCAAATACCTGGATACCGGGATTTGATAACTTATAGCCTTTCATGCGTGGGTGTAGGTACACCGGCACTTTGGATTGCTGCCTGATGATATCTGACACCGATGAATTAAGAATCGGTTCAAAAGGATCCTTGCCAAAAACACTCTGGGACACAGGTATTTCATCGATATAGTGAATCCCGTCCCTAGTGACCCTGTTAAGTTTGGGAAAGGCAGGCAGAAACGGTATGGTATCCACACCTGCCCCGTCCATGAGTGCTGTCAATTCACTGCCAATATTTCCTCGCAGTGCAGAGTCTGTCTTTTTATAAATATAAGTAATTCCAGCTAGAAATGCTCTATGCACTGTGTTGTACACAATCTCATAGGCCTCCTGTGGTTTCAGATGTCTTGTTTCTGCCACCATTACTAAAACTTCCACCTTTTTTTCAATAGATAGGAAATCATAGTTCAGATCTGTGACCACGATTGTTTCTGCACCCCTGGTTGCAAACTGCACACCTGTGTCAAGTGCTCCCGTGAAGTCATCAGCAATGATTAGAAGCTTTACCATATATTGATCTCCTGTTGTTTCAATTTGAAACAGTTTAGAAGGATTCATTTTCTTTTTTGAATATAATAGAAAATGTTAATCCCTTTTGGTTTAAGTTTATATTCATATTACATAAAATCCACTATATTCGTCAAGTTATTTGCGCCTTTAAACTGTTTATATTTGAAACATATGAAAAAATTATTGCTTAATTTTTGTGCATTTGGTATAATGCGTTCATATATGAAACATTTTCTAGAGGTGAAATAATGAATAATATTCGTGTTTTGGGAATTGCGCCCTATGAGGGAATGAAAATTCAGATGCTCAATCTGGCCAAGGAATATCCCCAGATTGATTTAACAGTCTATGTAGGTGATATGGAACAGGGCCTTAGCATAGCGCAGAATAACTTTCATGGAGATTACGATGCAGTAATATCCCGTGGTGCCACGGCGCAGATGTTACGAGAGCAACTAACCATTCCGGTTATTGAGATAGAAATATCCATGTATGACATTCTTTGCTCCATTAAACTGGCTGGTGGGCTGAAAAAAAGGATTACCATGATTTCCTTTGCAGATATCAGGAGCCATGTGCTGCCCCTGAACGACTTATTAGAATGTGATATAGATATCCATACAGTAGATTCCATTGAAGCGGTGGAACCAACACTTCGTAGCCTTCAGGATAAACAGTGCGAAACCATTCTTTGTGATGTGATTGTTAATACCACAGCCCAGCGGCTTGGAATCAATTCCTTCTTGATTACCTCTGGTATAGACAGTATCCGTAATGCCTTTCATCAAATATTGCTGCTATGTGACAGTCAACAATATCTGCGGGATGAAAACTTGTTTTTTCGAGAATTAATAAGAGGGCAAATTGGACAAACCATAGTCTTTGACAGTCAGGGAAATCTTTTTCTGTCAACGTTAGAAGAGCTAAAGCCTGATTTGCTGGAATTGCTGCGGCACGAACTATCACAGGCTCAAGAAGAGGATCAGAAAATCAGCCGTTCTTTAAGAGGTATGCGCTACTCCATTCGGGTTCGGCAAATAACCAGCGGTGCTTTGCGATATACTGCCTTTTTCTTTGATGAAAGAAAATTGCCGGTGTCTTCAAACCAGATGGGCATTAGTTTCTCTGGCAGAGCTGAGGCAGAGGCAGCTTATTATAACAGTATTTTCAGTTTTGTAGGGAATCTTCAAGATTTCCAGCAGGAAATCGATCAAATCAGCCAAAGCACCGCACCTGTCATCTTTACAGGTGAGGATGGCACAGGTAAGGAATCTATCGTCAGTATGCTTTATATAAAAGGCCTACTGCGGAACAATCCTTTAGTGTCCATTAACTGTAGTCTGTTAAACGATCGTAGCTGGGCTTTTCTCATGGAGCATCACAACTCTCCATTGGCAGATGAGGGCAGTACCCTTTACTTTGCAAATGTGGATGTATTATCACTGGAACGACAGTACCAGCTAATCGCAGTATTAATGGAGATGAAAGTATGCCAAAGGAATAGAGTAATGATTTCTTGTGTTTGCCAAAGTGATGAATATATCTCTAAAGTAGGCGCACTTTTCCGTGAAAAACTCTCCTGTCTTTCCCTGTATCTGCCGCCGTTACGTCAGCTCTCACATCAAATTCCCACCCTGATGAACTTATGTCTGAGTCATATGAATGTCAACATGCCCAGACAGATTTTAGGTGCAGATGCCGAAGCGCTGTCTCTGCTGCAACGTTATCACTGGCCCCATAATTACACCCAATTTCGTCGGGTAATTGAAGAACTTGCAGTAACGGGTACCGGTCAAATTATCACCGCCGAAAATGTCCGTCAGGTACTGCGTAAGGAACGGCACGTTGGTGCTTTCTCTTCTCAAAAAGAAAATGCCGCCACTCCTTTGGATCTAAACCGTACCCTTACAGAAATCAACCAAGACATTGCCATCCGGGTGGTAGGGGAAACTGAAGGCAACCATACCGCCGCAGCCAAACGATTGGGCATCAGCCGTACAACTCTGTGGCGTTTGTTGCAGAAATGATAGATAAGTAGAGCCAGGGCGCAAACCCTAGCTCTACTTGTTACTTGTTATGGAATGTTTTCAGTACAGAGAATTGCCTGTCTTTATTATAAGAAACGCATATCTATGGACCTAGCAGGGTGCTCTCTTTGTGTATCATACTTTTGCCAGTAAACAGCTTCCTCTGTATACTGTGTTCTTGGAACTTTCTCTTCAGCAGGGTAACCAAATAAAACTATACTATTGACAGCTACATGACTTGGTATATGAAAATTACTGCGTACCCTTTCCTCATCAAAAGCACCAATCCACACAGTTCCAAGTCCCATAACAGTAGCAGCCAGTAAAATATTCTCAATTGCAGCACTGCAATCCATCTCCCCCTTACCCTCCCAAGGAAGATACCTTGTATTACCACATACAATAAAAGCAACCGGTGCATTATAATATCTTCCATTACTTTTATCAATACACTCTTTTAGCTTATCCACTTTGTCTTTCTCGTTAACAATAATAAATTCCCAAGGCTGTAAATTACATGCTGATGGAGCTGCCATTGCAGCTTTCAATAACATAATAATCTGATCGGATTCAACCATCTTATACTCTTGATAACTGCGTGTGCTTCTTCTGCTATACATTATTTCTAAAAGACTTTGTATTTTATCCATTACCATTTCTCCAAATCATATAATAGCAAACCTTGGGTTTGTTTCTAGTTTCCACAACGTTTACAAACACTTAACTGGCTTTTATCTTCATTTATTCTTGTCCATAACAATTTAACTCCCGTACGTTGACACACTGGGCAACTGCCACGCCAGTTCGGAATTTCTTTGATATGTTTACCTCTTTTGGGTTTTGCCATATATTTACCTCTCATTTACATTATGATAGAGATAATTATATTCCTTTTTTTTCATTTTGCTGTTCATTTTATGCCCAAATCTGCACAATTAACATGTAGGCGAAACACTCTGGTTCTCTTAATTATTATTCCTATTCTTTTATTGGCAGCCAGACTTCCGCAAGCAAAACATTCTGTTTCTCATCAATCCAAGACTCTTTTTCGATAATAATATTGTCTCCTATTTTGAAATCAGTGGTATATAACCAACTGGTATATATATATGTCCAAATCTTTGGCAATCCTTCCATATGCTCTCCATGATAGGTAAATATTGCCCAGGTTGTTTTCGGTACATCAAGAACCGTAAATGAATCTTCTAATTCATAATCTGGCTTTTCCCAACCATACATAAAATGAGTTTTATTTTCTTTATCCTTAAAAAAAATGCCATGCAGCAGATGAAATGGTTCCTTATCCCCAACTGGAAAACCAGCTGCAAGATTTATAGCTGCATGACTTCCATTTTCTACAACCATCTCACCATAATTCTGAATAAAATCAATTGCGTACTTATGTTCCATGGGAACAATGACGTCGTCTTTACCAAACAATTGATAAGGTTCCATTTGCTTAATTTTAAACCCAATGATGTCATTACCACGAACAGAAATATTTAAGTAAATCGGTGAAAAAATCCTGATCTCCTTCCCTTTATTACGAACATCAGAAGGTGTAACTCCATGAAATAGTTGAAAAGCACGGCTAAATGAAGAATGTGATTCATATCCATATTTCAGTGCAATATCAATGATCTTTAGATTCGATCTCTGTATATCAAAACCTGCTAATGTCAACCTTCTGCATCTGATATATTCCCCAATTGGTACTCCTGTTAACAAAGAGAATAACCGTTGAAAATGAAACACAGATAACCCCATTCTCTTTGCAATCTCTTCATACTTAATGTCATCACATATATTTTTTTCTATCGTTTCTATACTATCATTAAATACCGTATTAATATCCATCTTATCCTCTTGTTATCTATAAAATATTTTATAATTTGTAGGTATCACCTAATTTTTTTAGGTATCACTTTAAATTTGAAGGTGCCAGCTTCAACCCTCTGGACTTGAAAGACCACTGCACCCTTAAATTCAAATCCTGTGTCAGCATCCATATAACGAAGGTTTTATACTGTATGAGGTCTTTTGCTGTATCTATATATTATAATAGCACAATTACCCATTCTTCAACATAATTATCTTCATAACTACTGCATTTTGAATAATAAATTACTTATAAAAATAAAACCGAAAATAATAATATTTTCATATCCAAGATAACCCTCTGTTCGCTTATGGTTTATAGCAAGATTCTATCAGCGAAGGATTATTTTGACCCTACTTTACATAAAGAGTATACTATAATGCCATCTTCCGGTGTATATATTTCACCTTCTCCGCTCATCACTACATCAAAACCTGCTTGCTTTGCATAATTTTCTAATTCTTCCAGAGAAAATGTCTCCCAATAAATGTCCCTACTCTCATAAGGATAAAATTTATTATCCTCCAGACAATTTATATGATGTTCTCTGAGATATTCCAATGAGTGCCCTGAATAGCTTAGCAACCCACCTGGTTTTAAAACTCTCTTACATTCCCTTAAATAACTCTGTTTATAGCTTTCACCATATAATAAGCCAAAGGTCTGACTCCAAATAATTACAATATCAAACACGCCATCTTCAAAAGGAATGTGTTCCCCATCATAATGATAAAATTTCACTTTGCTATTGCTACTTTGTGCCTCCTCCTTTGCCAATTCAACTGCATATTTTGATTTATCCAATCCTACTACCTCAAACCCCTGACGACAAAGTGCAAATGCTTCCCTGCCCATACCACTGCCTATATCAAGTATGGTTGCTCCTGAAGGGAATATATCCGTAACCTGCTGCTCCCAAATCTTTAGTTTTCCCTTATCCCAGCCCTTCATTTCATCAATATGATCCTTTTTATCATACCAAGCTGATACCTTTGAATTCATTATTTACCTCCTTGAATGAGTATCTTTTATAACTCATTGTACTGGGTATTAAAAAAATTACTAGACTTTAATTCCAAATAATGGTATGATAGATAATGTGCTATGCAAAAAAAGCTTCTTCATAAACTGAAGAAGCTTTTTATTTATAACCATATTCTTTATTCTGTTTCAACTGTCTTAAGAATGGAATCATCTATCGAATCAGTTCTACTATCAATTGACAACTCAAAATTCATTCATTATAAATCTCTTAATCTCAAAAATATAAGCTACAGCACTGTTATGTATAGTGCCTACCACTTCCACAAGGTTTGAGATATTTATTGTTGTTAATCCTATATTAGCTAATAAACTTAGGGGCATCATTCTAACTTATGACACATGCTTAAAAAATATATTTATTTTCCCATTCGTATATTTTTGACTTTGGTATTTTCAATGGTTAAATCCTCATATATGCGGACTCCACCATTACCAGTAGGTGCCTGTGCCAACAGACCAACTTTTAAGGTTTCTTCAGCTGGTAAATTAAAAAATCGCATCATATAGTAGTTATCTCCATCTAAGGAATAATGAAACGCAAAAGATTGCCCCAGACGACATAACTGTAACCAAACAGAACCTTCCTCTATATTGCAGCCATTTGCATCGTCTGATTGCCCATTTGTAACTACGCTAACAACAGCATGTGTGTTAAAATCTGTAAGCTCAAAACATGCTTTTGCCCAATGAGTCATATCTTGCATTACCATAATGGATGAAGAATCATAAATATCTTTAAAATCATGTGATACTTTTACTTTCATGATAAAATCTCCAGTGACCTCCGTATAATAAAAAGGAGCATTACTAAGAGATTCCGGTGTAATTCCCTCTTCACCAACTGCCCCATTATTACAGAAAAAATCACTCTCTTTGGGCGCAAAAATCTCGATTCTTTTACCTGATTTTGTTATTGTACTTTGATTTAACCACTTAAACTCCATTGCAAATTCCTCCTACAATAATTAGTTTTATCATCTCGCCAATCTGCATCTGATATACATTGCATACTGTGATCGTAATACGATTTATTAGATTATATCCCAATAAAAATCTTTTTTCACTACACAAAATCACAAATTAATAGTACAATATAACAGAGGTGAAAATTATGCAGTTCTATAAAACGACAACCGATGAAACATTAAGAGAAATCGCTGCTCATGGCAGCGATAAATTCCCTATCGCCTATTATGTAGACGATATCTGTCAATTCGACCTTGGATGCATAGACTGGCACTGGCATCGGGAGGTTGAGTTTATAACTGTCACAAAGGGTACTGTAAATTGCCTCATTGGGCAAAACAGAATCCGGCTTGAGAAAGGTTGTGGAATCTTTATAAACAGCGGTACCATTCATCGCTTTGAAACCGATGATGGCGGAATCATGCCCAATATAGTATTTGCACCGGAACTAATTGCCACAGAAAGAAGCCTGATACATGATACCTATATATTACCTGTACTGTCCTCGGGTCCTGCCTATCAGATACTAGATCCGAGTATTTCATGGCAGAATACACTTCTGATGGTTTTGCATCAAATATATGACACACAGGAACAGAAAGGGGAGCCTTTATCTTCTCTTAATACCCTGCTTCTGACTATAGAGTTGTGGAAGCATCTGTTTCAAAATATAAATTTTGAGTTAATTTCTGCAAACGGAACAAAATCTGCTTTTCAATCCTCACGTTTACAGATTATGCTTCAATTCATCCATGACCATTATGTTGAGCATATTGGGCTTGAGGATATAGCAAATGCTGCTAACATCAGCAAAAGCAGTACGTTGGAAACTTTTCGCCAGGGCATCGGTCAATCCCCAGTGTCTTACCTTATTGAATATCGTTTGATTCAGGCTGCAATTTTATTAAAGAACACAAAAAATACAATTTATAATATATCAGTCGTTACTGGTTTTTCTAGTGCTGCATACTTTTGCAGAAAGTTCAAACATTTTTATAAAATGACTCCTGCTGCATATAGAAAACAGACATTACATAATATTCCCTCACTATAACCCATTACCCAAAACAAAAGTGCTTTAACGACTAAAGCACTCTCTCTTGTTTTTAGGGCTGCCACCATTCGTGCATAGCCCTCATTTGATTCTTGTTATGATATGTTTTTATACAGAAAGGAAAATATGTTTTTATTCTTTGAAATGAAGAGGGTAGGGTAGCTGGCCAAATATTCTTACCACCGGTCCTTCTTTACTGTATTCAAGTACTGCAGTCATGTCAGCATTATTAAACCATGCCAGAAATTTACTATCTGTTACCAAAGAAGGCTTCCACTCTCCATTCACAGCTTGATTGACTATATGAATATTACACTTCTTGCCTTCCATATCAATACCCTGCAAAGTATATTCTGCTCTTACATTAATCAGTTCATCTAAATAATAATCCCGTGTATCACAACCATCCGATAATATTGTTCCATGAAAATATTTAGTGTCACAATAACCTGTAAAATAAATCTTTGATTTCTTATTATCTCCTTCTGATGTTGTTTCTACATTGGTTACTATCACACGAATAGTGAGTAACTCTATACGTTCTAACAGAAACTGTCTTATTGAAGAAATTGCACTATCCTTTTGTATTTCACTGAAACTATGCCCAGCATTTCTAATAAGCTGAAGGTGGCATTGTCCATTCTCATAATTTTCTTTTGCTCGTATGGCATAGGAATAGTTTACAATCTCATCTTCCAGCCCCTGTAGTATCAGTACTGGTCCCTTATAGGCACTCAGCTCCAGAAACACATCCATAGAGACTACTGCATCATGAAAGACTTTACCTAAATGGGTACTTTGGCAGTCTATAATTGGTGGTACCTCATTAACATCATATTGGGAGCCCCCAAGACAGCCTCTCCTGGCATGATCTGGTATACAAAGGGCTGGATAAATCATAATTAGCTTTTTGATTTCTTCCCTACATCTTGCTGCTGCTAATCCAGAAACCAATCCCCCTTGGCTAAACCCTGCCAAAATTAGATTTGTATTATCTACGTAGGAAAGTGATTTTACATAATCTTTTACTACGATGAGGTCCTCCACTTCTGTTAGAATTGTAGAATTCGTAGATTCTCCTTCACTTTTCAGAGAAGCATCTTCGAATATTTTCCCACTACCACAGAAACTAAAACTAAAGGTTACATAACCCATCTGTGCAAACGCCCTGCAATAATCTGCAGTGTTACTATAATTACCTGTAAAGCCATGACTGACAATTATTGCTGGATATTTACCATTTTTTTCTTTATCAGATAAATACTCCATCCCTCTAATCTGCAGATTCTCTCTTTTACAATAAAATGGGGTTTCAATTACACGCAAACTAGACACCGACCTCTCCTCCAAATCTTAAATGATATTAGATTTCGTGTCAAAATCCTGCTTTAACCATGTCTAAGTGTTTATATATGGATATATACTCTCAGATTCACTAATAAATATTTAGGCAGGCTTTTGACCCTCTAATCATATTAGGGAATTGTGATTCAAGAAAATCTTAATTATCTTTTATATCCCCTAATTCTATAAAATGAGTTGCCCGACAAAAGCCCTATTATATAATTTTCATTGGCAATTTGTACAG
>DALYNO010000100.1:0-2433 GCA_031975295.1 Anaerocolumna sp.
GCAAGTCGATTGGCACCATAGAGCAATATAATACTTACTACTGATTTAAAGATACCAATAGCTGTACCAAAGGAATATCGTCCAAGCTTTATACCGTAATCCAGAATATACAGATCAAGAACTTTAGAATAATCCTGTACCAGGGAATTTCCCAATAAATATTGTTTTTCAAATCCAATGCTTATCATCCATCCAATGTCTAAAACCAGAATCACAAGAATTGTATTTGCAATACCCGGCAAAGTAATATGTCTTATGGATTGGAGCCTGCTAGCTCCATCCACTTTAGCTGCCTCATATAGAGTAGGGTCTATTCCTACAATTGCTGCCAGAAAAATAATAGAGTTCCACCCTAATTCCTTCCATATTTCAGCACTGGTGCATATACCCCAAAACCACTTTGGCAATCCAAGAAAAGAAATGGGTTTATGAATAACTCCAAGAGATAGCAGAATCTCATTCAAAGCTCCGTCCCCTGATAACAGATTGGTAAAAATTCCCGCAACAATAACCCAGGATACAAAATGAGGCAGGTATGTACTAGTTTGAATAAATTTTTTATATCGAATATTTTTTACTTCATTTAACATAATTGCAAAGATAATTGGAAGAGGAAAACCGATTAAAAGCTGTAGAAAACTCATCCCTAAAGTATTACGCATAACATCGTAAAACATTTCATCTTGAAACAACGCCCTAAAGTGTTTCAAGCCTACAAAGGGATAGTCCAGAAATCCCATACCTGCCTTGGGTTTGTAATCTTGAAAAGCCATTACCCATCCCCAAAGTGGTAAATATTTAAATATGACAGCCCAAATCACAAAGGGCATGACCAATAAAGATAAATATCTTTGTTTCATTATTCGTTTCATAATTTGTTTTATATATGGTTTTTTCTTAAGCATCTGCATCTGATCATTCATTCTGCTACCTCCCACTTGACTTCTGTTAAGGATATTATAGTAAAAAAGGTGTCCACCGGACACCTTAATAATTCGCTATGTATCCCCGAAAAATAGGAGATTTGTTACATCTTGATATGGGAAGTTCTGAATTCTTTCGGAGAGAGTCCGAAATTTTTTTTGAACTTGGCAGTGAAATAATCAGGATCATGAAATCCTGTAACTTGAGCTATTTCATATATTTTCAATTCTTGATTACATAATAATTTTCTTGCTTCCTTTAACCGTACTTCATCTAATATGGCATTAAAGGTCTTACCAGTTTCTTTTTTCAATTGTTTGCCCAAATAATTGCTGTTATAGTGAAAGAGCTTACCTAAAGCTTCAATTTTTAGATCTTCCTGATAATGGTGTTCCATATAGTCAATTACCATTTTTAGTGTTTGCCTTGGCTTCATATCTTCTATAAATTCGCAAATTGATAGAAGTTGATATTTTATAAACCCATGAAGTTTAAATAGATTGGATTGCTGATATAATGTCTCAAATACTCTGGGATTTAAAAATTCCCGTTCCAAAAGCCCATGTTGATGTTCAATTAATGATGTCATAACACTCACATACACATGCATATAAAAAGCTTTGATTCTCTCTGGGTCCCATCCACTTGTTTCCATAGACCCACGCATATCTTCAAGAATATTATTGACCTGATCCTGCTGATTGGTGCATACAGACTGATAAAGCTTCATCTCTATGTTCTTTTCACTAAACTTAATATTTGCCTTAAATTGATGTTTATGTATGGATTGCTCCCATAGGATAATCTTGTTGCCATACAAAAAACGATGATCCATTAGGTATCTGGCAAAGGCATAGGACCTGTTTAACTCCTTCAGTTCGTTAACAGTTACACCAACTGTTATAATCGCTTCTCTATGGAATTGCTGAAAGACCCATTTTCTAAAACAGCCAAGACTTTCACAGTGCTTTTGCAGTTTTTGATTTTTTATTACCACCCCAATTAAGCCGTCTATTTCAAAAAAAATACTATACTTTCTTGACTCCATTAAATATTCCTTAATTAAATTTCTTTCTTTAAAGCTCATACCAGTTTCCAGGGTATCTAATAAGAGTACTGTGTAAGAAAACCAGGGCAACTTTAAGTCATACCAGCAATTTAATTCTTCATACCCTATGGTGTGATTGAAATAGGTATTTATGCTTTCATCCCCCATAACAATTTGTTGAATCATTTGCTCTTTGGATAATTGGCACTGATGTTTTTGTTCTTTTTGCTTTTTCAATATATGTACCAGATGATTATAAACCTCTTCCACTTTATGAGCCAGCAACGCTTCATCAATGGGTTTTAAAATATAATGCTTGACGTGGCATTCCATTGCCCTCTTAGCGTAATTAAAGTCCTGATAACCACTTAATATAATAAACTGAGTCTCTATCCCCATCCTGACAATGGTCTCTATTAATTCTACACCATCTACTTCAGGCATTTTAATGTCAACAATAA
>DALYNO010000100.1:2443-8327 GCA_031975295.1 Anaerocolumna sp.
CCAAATCGGGGGTTTTTAGCTGGATTTGTTCAATTCCCTCAATACCATCCTTTGCTTCGCCAACTAAGGTACAATGAAGCCTTTCCCAGTCAATTAATGTTTTCAAGCCATTCCGTATATTGGGTTCATCATCAATTATCATTACTTTCATAAGCCAAGACATGATTTAATCACCTTCCTTTTTAGAAAGTACAGGCATGATTATAGTAACTATGGTACCTCTCGGATGATTTTCTTCTATAGTTAAGCCATAATGCTTACCAAATTTAATTTGAATCCGCTGCAAAATATTAATCAATCCAATTCGTTTTTCTTCCTTTTCCTTTAACTTTGAATTACTCTGAAATAAACATTTTACTTTTTCTGGATTTATTCCTTTCCCATTATCAACAATTGTAATGAACAATTTCTCTGCTTCTATTTTTCCGCTAATGGTAACAATACCTGTTTCTTTAACGCCCTCCAATCCATGAATAATAGCATTCTCAACAATTGGCTGTATGGTAAGAGGCAGTACCATGAGACTCTTTAATTCTTCACTAAAATGAATATAACTTTGAATTTTGTCACCAAAACGAAACTTTTGAACAGAAATATAATCTTCAACAAAGGATAGTTCCTCCCTAAGGGTTATATAATCATTAGAGATTTCAAGATTTCTTCGAATTAGTGATCCCATTTTTTGTACAATGGAAGCAATATCGAATTCACCATTAGAATGTGCCTTCATTCTTATGGATTCTAATACATTAAATAAAAAATGGGGATTTACCTGATTAGCCAGTACTTCAAATCTCATCTGCTCTTTTGATAGCATGTACTGCTGTTCCTGTTGATGTGTTGCTAAACTAGAAAGACCAACAAGTAAGGCTAAACCGCTTAAAAAGCTAAAAAAAACAACTAAGCTTCCAAATAAAGCTACTTCCTTTGAAGTGGCTACCATTTGTTTAATAGGAATAACTGAGACCAGATAAAGTGGTGTGGCAATTAAATTTTGGTAAATTGTTTTGACTATGATTTGATATTTTTCTCCTCTAAAATCTGTTTTCCACATAGATTTTCCTTCAGTAATATCTAAGATCTCCAATACACTTAAATTCTGCCAATTATTTTCTTTAGATGTAAGTAATCTGAAATTTGAGTCCAATAAATATAGATGAAAGGGTTCCTTTGCTATCATGTCATTCAATCTCTTTAGATCAAGTAAAATCATAATAACACCTTCCATATCTCTTTGAATGCGAAAAGAACGGCTAACCAATAAATAGTCTTTACTTACAATAGGCCCCTCTTTATAATATTCACCAAAGGACTGCCCCCTCAATGCAATTGCATTTTGATACCATGAAGTTGCTTTCACTTCCTTGGTAACCCGCATGAAATCCAGATTATCCAATAACGTCTCATTCTCCACATAAATTCGTATATCTGAAATATCTGAATATGTTAATTCATATTTTTTTAAAATATTATACCCTGAATAATGATTAAAAATTTCTAGGGTAGAGTCATAGTTCATGCGAATGATATCCATAATTTGTGAATCTGATATAATAGTGTTTTCAATGGAATGTATGAATAGAAGTGTTTCTTCAATTCTGTTCTCTACCCGGTCAATTTCAGCATTTGCTTCTTTCATTGATTGCTCAAATGCCATTTTCCGCATATGAACAGTGAGAAAAACACCAATAAATAATATAGGTAACAGACTGGCTGTTCCAAAGATAAATAAGATACTCCGTCCTGTTTTATTCATATCTATTCTCCCTTAGCAATAGACTTTTCTAATAATCCCCATGCTAATTTAAGCAGTTTGTAGCAAGCTTAAAGAAAAAGTGTGAAATGCTATATATTTCACACTTAGTTCCTTAATAATAATAAACTATAGATTTTGTAAAGCCTTATGATTTACAATCAACTTTCGTTGTTCTAAAGTAGCCGGATGTTTTTGCACCAGCTCCATTGCCCATAGAACGGCACCCGCTGCTGGGATAACATGAAGTAATAATGGATGAATATCTTTACCCGTATATAGATTAATTTGTTCTCTAAAATGCTTTAAGAGTAAGGGGCAATTTGATTTCGTCCATACAGAACCTGCCAGAATCACTTCAGGATTCCCTTTAAAATCCAGCCCCTTGATACATCCAGATACAGATTTTGCAAGCTGGTTTGCCACTTCCCTAACAATATTCATCGCAACTTCATCATTCTCTCCTGCTGCTTGAAATAAAAAAGTCACAAGTTCTTTATCAATACTTCGAGTAACATAGAATACATCACTAATTACATTGGTAAGTTCCATTGGATCTTCAATCTTAAAATAATTCATAATTAGCTCTGTAAGAATAGTTTTTGTACCACATCTAAAATAATAGTCGTAAACCGCTCTGATAGCCAATGATGCCAGATAGTGGCCACCTCCACTATCTCCTGTTGCAAATCCAATTCCTCCAACCTGAAGAATTTCACCTTTTTCGTTAATTCCTGATGCAACAGTCCCTGTTCCATTAATGGAACAGATTCCTACCCCGGACGGACAGCCCGCTTTTATCCCTAGAATAGAATCATTTGCCACCACATAATTTTTAATCTCTGTTTTATTCAGAATTTTTTTTATAGTAGCAAGTTGCTTAGGTGTATCAATTCCTGCCATACCAAATGCTGCCCCTGCTATTAAGTCTTTGGTAATCCCATTCTTTCTGCATATTCCTTCCAGGTCGGACAAAATTAATGCCTCCGCTTCGGCAAAACCTCCATCTACTACTTCATGACTTCGGCTGCCTACCCGAAGGGAATCAATCCACTCACCTTCCGTTGTAAAAAGTAAATAATCCGTCTTGGTTCCTCCGCCATCTACTCCAATCATGTATCTCTTATTCATAAAATTGCCATACCTTTCTTCGCCTGTAAACTTGCTTCATACTGTTTCCATACACTGTTTATCTAAATTGAGGCAGATATGCTTTGTGTGCCTGCTTCATTTCTTCATAACATAATTTAGCCTTATTATAATCAACCACCAAAGGATGAATAAGAAGAGCTTTCAAAGCTTCCATATCATCTCCATGCATAGCTGCTTCTACTGTATGTCTCTCGTAAGCTTTTACAGTTTTCATAAGTTCCATGACATGCTGATTTTTAAAATCACGTACAGGAATTGGAGTTGCCCCATTTTTCCCAATAATTGCAGAAATCTCAACTGAATCATCTAGGGCCATAAACTCTAGCGCACCTTCATTTTTAATATTAACTACATGAATCTCTTGTTTATCATTATAAATAGCATCAACTAATGAAATTGCTGATTCTGAATAAAGGGCTCCTCCTCGCTTCTCCAGTTCCTTTGGCTTCTCCATAAGGTTTACATCTTCATAGAGAGAGAGCAGTCTCTCTTCAATGTCCTGGCATACTTCACCACGACTTTTGTCTTCTTCCAATAGATGTTTTAATTTGTCATCTCTATAATAAAAATATTCTAAATAGGAAGAAGGTATTGCGCCGATAGTTTGAATCAGTTCTGGACTAAAGCCTTGCAGGGGTATATTCTTCATCCCAGTACCACTAACTCCCTGAATAAGTGCTTCTGATAAAAGATCCTTTTCTCCTTGCTTAATGCCAGTTATAAAACTCAAATGATTCAGTCCAACATATTGGATATCTAAGTCTGTTAACCCTAATGACTGTTCAACTCCTCTTTTCATATTAATGGGTACGTTGCATAAGCCAATTGTTTTTATATTGGTATAATTTTGAAGTGCCTGAGCAAGTATGCCTGAAGGATTAGAAAAGTTAATAAGCCATGCGTCCTTACATACTTTTTCCATCATTTTTGTAATTTCAAGTAATGCAGGTATGGTTCTAAGGGCCTTGAAAAATCCACCAATACCTGTTGTTTCCTGCCCAATTAATCCATATTTTAGAGGTATTTTTTCATCCAGTATTCTGCAAGCCAGCCCACCAACACGAATCTGCGCAAAAACAAATTCTGCACCTTGTAAAGCTTCTTCAAGGTTTGAGGTCATAGTTAACTGAATATTTGCACCTGTTTTTTCAATCATTCTCTTACAGAGTTCTCCCACAATTGCAAGCTTATTAGGGTTTATATCCATCATGGCTATCTTTGTGACAGGAAGAGAATCTCTACGTAACAGGATTCCTTCCATAAGTTCAGGTGTATAAGTACTTCCTGCACCAATAATCGTAACTTTTAATTCAGACATAATGTTTACCTCTTCTTTCTTATTTTTTTTCTATAGTTGAATCTTTTATTGTTAACTTAGGCTGAAACTTCATGGCGTAACAGCCAGTATTTTGCTGGTCAATTATGGCTATTAACTGATTTACTGCGTTTTCAGCCATTTCTTCTGCTGGTTGTCTAATGGATGTTATGCTGGGTGAAAACTCATTTGCTATACTGCTGTCATCATAGCCGCAAACAGATAAATCTTTTGGTACTTTAAGTCCCAAATCCTTTGCAGCATTAATTGCTCCAATTGCTATATGGTCATCAAAAGCAAATATTGCAGTAGGCAGTCCTAATTCCTTATGCCATTTCATCACTGTATCATAACCGGTTTGTTGGTTATAATCTCCATACTCAATGGCATAGGGTTGAAGTGAGGCTTCTCCCAAAGCCTTAACTGCTCCCATTTGCCGCTCAAGTGTTGCCAATCCAACCGGTGCTGCACCAACTAACCCAATTTGGGTATGCCCAAGGTCTAATAAATGTTTTGTTGCTAAGTATCCACCAGTAACATTGTCTGATAATACTGAAGTAATATCCTCATTCATCGTTTGATTGTCTATCACTACAAAAGGTAATCTCTGTGCTTTAAGCAGCTCTATATAATGTTGTTCCTCATTTGGTACCAATAATATTACCCCATCTACACGATTCTGGCTAAGAAAGGCTGTACCCAATTCATTATCCCTTCTCTCACATATGGATAAGGTAAGTAGGTATCCTCTCCTCATAAGCTGTTTATTTACTTCTGTAACAATACTTCCAAGGTAATCATCTCCTAAGTCCGTAATCAACATTGCAATGGCGTAAGTCTTTCCACTTGCTAAGGAACGAGCGGCTGCACTGGGTACATACCCTAATTCTGCAATTGTTTCAAGTACCTTTTTACGATTGGATTCACGAACACCTGGAGAATTACTGATTACTTTTGAAACAGTAACATAAGATAATCCTGATTTTTGGGCAACATCATTTATAGTAACTTTCATATTTCCTCCAAAGTATATACGTATATATTTTCATTATATTAATAGTATACTTTTAAAATAGTGCCAATGTCAAGTATATAATTTGATTTATATGTGTAATAGCTGAAACAATAATTACCTCAATGTAATTTTTATTATAATAAACTACTAGAATATATAATATTTTCTAAATATATACGTATATACTTAAAACTTAAGACATAACTATCATAAAATCCACATCTGCTCTAGATATTATCGACATAAATATTATTATTGAAGCAAGTAACATAACCACAACTATCCCGTCAATGCGCTCTAGAACTGCAAAGGTATACGCTCTTCATTCAAGTTAAGCACCCAGATATAAAAGCAATTTTATAAACCATACTATGTAAAATAAATGACAGCACCTAGTATCCTAACTATAATAACCCTTATCTTACGCTCAGACTTGTGATATACTATTGAATATAATGTCCATGATAAAGGAGATGATTCCATGTCCCTAACAACAAAGAGAGCACTCGAGGCCTCTCTAAAAAACTTATTACTTCAAAAGCCTCTTGATAAAATAACCATATCTGACATTGCAGAAGACTGTGGAATTAATCGTATGACATTCTATTATCACTTCAAAGATATATATGATTTAGTTGAATGGTCTTGC
>DALYNO010000100.1:8337-10078 GCA_031975295.1 Anaerocolumna sp.
TTTGGAAGGAAAAAAAACCTATGAGACCTGGCAACAAGGTTTTCTGCAAATATTTCTTGCGGTCATGCACAATAAACCCTTTATAATGAATGTATATCATTCCGTCAGCCGTGAGCACGTAGAAACTTATTTATATAAACTTACCTATAACCTAATGATAGGGGTTATTGAAGAAAAAGCCATTGGCATGAACGTGCTTGAAGAAGATAAGAAATTTATAGCTAATTTCTACAAATATGCCTTTGTAGGCCTTATGCTTGAATGGATCAAGAATGGTATGAAAGATGACCCCCAGCATATGATAGATCGTCTGAACACTTTAATTCAAGGTGATATTGCTAGAGCACTTACTAAGTACTCCAATCATTTTTATCATAATACATGAAATGATTAATTTTTTTACAATGGAACCTTCGTGATAAATCTTTTATCACTGCTGGCATCTTGTTTATTGTACCTCTCCTTAGAAAATGTATAATGAAGTCATTACATGAAACGAAAGGAGTCATTATTATGTATTATTCAAGTGGTAACTATGAAGCATTTGCACGACCTGTAAAACCTGAGGGTGTAGATCGCAAATCTGCATATATCGTAGGTTCTGGCCTTGCTGCTCTTACAGCAGCCTCCTATCTTGTCCGTGACGGACAGTTAAAGGGGGAACATATTCACATTCTGGAAAAAGATCCAATTCCTGGTGGTGCATGTGATGGCTATCATTATGAGGGGTTAGGGTATATTATGCGAGGTGGTCGAGAAATGGACAACCACTTTGAATGTATGTGGGATTTATTTCACTCCATACCTTCCATTGAGACAGAAGGTGTTAGTGTTCTTGACGAGTATTACTGGCTCAATAAGAAAGATCCTAACCATTCTCTCATGCGTGCAACCATAAACTGCGGCAAAGATGCAAAAACAGATGGTAAATTCGGTCTTTCTGATAAAGGTTCTATGGAAATTATGCATTTGTTTTTTACTCCTGACGAAGCACTTTATGACAAGCGCATAAATGAAGTATTCAGTAAAGAGGTCCTTGATTCTAATTTTTGGATGTACTGGCGTACTATGTTTGCTTTTGAAAACTGGCACAGTGCTCTTGAAATGAAGCTCTATATTAAACGCTTTATTCACCATATTGGCGGTCTGCCAGACTTTAAGGCACTACGTTTTACCAAATACAATCAATATGAATCCATGATCCTGCCAATGATTAAATATCTGGAGAGTTTTAACGTACAATTCCATTACAATACCAAAGTAGTTAATGTTGAATTTGATATCCAAAAGCATAAGAAATTAGCAAATCGTATTGTTATTATCCGTGACGATAAAGAAGATTATATCGACCTTACAGAAGATGATCTTGTCTTTATCACAAATGGTGGTTGTGTTGAAAATTCATCCCTTGGTTCTCAAAATACACCTGCTTCTTTTCATAAGGAGATCAAAAAAGGAGGTGGCTGGGATATGTGGCGTAGGATTGCCGCGCAGGATTCTTCCTTTGGACATCCAGACAAGTTTTGCTATGATCCAGAACAAACCAATTGGGTAAGCGCAACTGTTACTACATTAGATGATAAAATTCCTCCTTATATACAGGAGATTTGTCAGCGTAACCCTTTCTCTGGTGGTGTGGTTACAGGAGGTATTGTTACTGTTAAGGATTCCAACTGGCTCTTAAGCTGGACATTTAATCGCCAGCCACAATTTCGTTCTCAGCCAAAAGGTAAGCTAGTTG
>DALYNO010000101.1:0-10038 GCA_031975295.1 Anaerocolumna sp.
CATTAATACGTATAACCATATCATTATATCCCTCTTCTAGCTCCCAGATCTCATCACTTGGATGATTATGCACAAAGGAATCCAGTCTGCCATTTGCTAAATCCTGCAATTTTAATTGCAGTCTTTGGAGTGGCCTGGTTAGACCAGAAGAGATTATAATAGAAATTAAGATAGCAAAGAGAATAACTATAAAGCCAGTAATTAGAAGTGAGGTAAGGATTTGATCAAGTATTTGATATAGCTCGTGATATGGCAAAACACTGACCAGTCTCCAAGTAAAACCAATTTTTTTGGCATCATTATTTAAGTTAGTTGTAACTAATACATATTTATCACCGTTCATAGTTAGAAAAGAGATATTAGATCTATCTGAGCCATTGTATAAATTAAAATCATTCTGTATTGATCCAATAAGACTCTGATTGTTATGGGAGATAATATTATTATTTACGTCAACTATAAAGGAGTATCCATTTGTTGGGAGGAGATTCTGATATAATTTTGCAATAGGTCCTTCCGGCAGATAAAAAATCAAATATCCTATTGCTTGCCCAGTATAAAAATTACGAAATTCCATGGAAAGAGGAATATAAGAGTTTCCTTCCCTATCCTTAATAACTGCTTCAACTTGATAATATGGTGTTCCTTTTACTTGTGTTAAAGTGGATGTATTAGGGGCTGCTACTTGTGAAATTTTATTGCTTAGAGGATAGATATTGTTCCCATAATCAACAAGATATACATTGCTAATTGAATTGATAGCAGATGGCTGCATGGACTTAGCCACATTTTGAAGATTCTGCCTTTTTTCATCTAAAGACAATGTATCATCCAAAACTATGTCATATAGTTCTGTGGTATTCTTGTAACGCAATGACACCATAATAATTTCTTCCAAATATAGCTCAATATTATTAGAGACTCGAAGATGCTCAGTCTGCAGATATTCGTAAATATATTGATTGGCTATTTTGGTAGAGAAATATTGAGCAATCAAAATGGTAGTGGTAAGTATGAAGATGAGGGATAAACTAAGGAATATGGAAAGGCGGGTACCAACCTTAAACTGCCTGAGTAAAAAATTTAGCTTCAGTCTAAAATTCCGCATAATGTAACCTCACGTAGTCTCTTGGACTAAGGCTTGTATAGCGTTTGAATATTTTATTAAAATATTTCACATCGGAATACCCAACTTGTTCAGCAATTTCGTAAATTCGATTTCCCGGCTGTTGAAGCAATTCTTTTGCAACTTCAAGTCGATATTCTGTCAAAAAGGTATTAAAAGTCTTGCCTAAATCATTCTTAAATATATGCATGAAGTAGGATGGACTTAAATAAAGCTTTTGTGCAACATTCTGTACATTAATATCTTCATTAAAGTGTTGTTTTATATAAATGACAGCTGCTTGAACTTCTGGGCGTACTCCATCTATTTTGTCAGTGTCTGGATATACAACACTGTTTGAGGAAGGTATAAATTTCTTGTTAGCCATACGTGCCTTTTGAAATGCATTACTAATTTGGGTTACCGCCGGGCATAACTGACTAACACTTATGGAAATGGTATAGGGTGCCAGTTCATTGACTGCTTTTATTACACTAAAGATATTTTGCTGAAGTTCTTTTTGATCACCAGAGGCATTAACAAGATAGGTAAGTACCACACACCACTCATCAGGTGAGATATCCACCAACATACCAACATAACTTTGCCCTAACAATAAATGTTCTGATAAATGAAAGGTTATGGATTTTCTCAGAACTCTAATTTCATTGGAAGATAGTTGCCGCTCTAGTAAGTTATATTCATCTAATTTTATACAGATTGCCTGACAGATACCTTTCCCCAAAGGAATATTTAATTCTTCAATTTTTTGCATAATATTATCTTCAGAAGAAATCTTACCAATAATTAAATCACGCAAAAATTGACTGCGAATAACAGTAGTCTCCTGTGCAATCAAATTCTGATAATGATGTGTACTACGCTTTTTGTGAATTGCTTTACTTGCATTTAATACAGATTCCATCAGTTTGTCTTTTTCAATGGGCTTGAGGAGGTAGTCAAGTACACCGTTTTTAATAGCTTTTTGAGCATATTCAAATTCATCAAATCCACTTAATACGATAATTCCACAATCTAAATTATTTTCAGAAAGCTTTTCCATTAACTGAATACCATTGAGGAATGGCATATTGATATCAAGCAATATGATATCTGGGTGCAGATTCATTGCCTGTTCAAATCCCTGCTCTCCATCTTCAGCCTCACCGATAATATGAACACCAATGGATTCCCAATCAATGGCGTTTCGTATTCCTAAACGAATATAATATTCATCGTCAACTACTAACATATTAATCATATCATATTTTCCTTTCTTAGTAAGTAATACATAAGTAAATGATATTAAGGAAATATGTGAAACTGATATTTATATACTACCAGTTTAAATAAGGTTCATCCTAAAGTTTATTGATTGTATGATATTACCATTATTAATTGTTGTTTTATTTTTGTTATTTTTTATTATAGTAGACTTAGAGATTTATTTCAATAACCAATGAAAAGAAAGCAATATTACCGAGTAATTATCTTGAGCTATGGTAAAGTCCATAGAATTGTCCCCTATTTCGCAGAATTATCAAATAGCATGAAACGTTTTAGTTGTGCTATGATACGAGAATAGTAAAATACTAATATCTGATTGATTAATGATATGGAGGATGTGAATGATTAAAATAACTTTTTTAGGAGCTGGTAGTACTATATTTGCCAGAAATGTATTAGGTGACTGTATGTGTACACCAGCTCTTTGTGAGGCTGAAATAGCATTATATGATATTGAAGCAAAAAGACTGGAAGAGTCAGAAATTATTTTAAAAGCAATTAATAAAAATATGAATGCTAACAGAGCAGTTATTAAAACATATTTAGGGGTGGAGAATCGAAAAGAGGCCTTAAGGAATGCAAATTTTGTTGTAAATGCAATTCAGGTGGGTGGTTATGAGCCTTGTACTGCTTTAGATTTTGAGATACCCAAAAAATATGGTCTGAATCAGACCATTGGTGATACTTTAGGCATTGGCGGAATCATGAGGAGCTTAAGAACTATTCCAGTAATGAGAGAGTTTGCCAGAGATATGGAGGAAGTTTGCCCTGATACCTTGTTTATGAATTATACAAACCCCATGGCTGTGTTAACTGGATACATGCAAAGATATACAAATATTAAAACAATCGGTTTGTGTCATAGCGTTCAGGTATGCACCAGTGACCTATTAAAGGATCTGGGTATGGAGGATAAATTAGAAGGCAGAAGTGAATTAATTGCTGGCATTAATCATATGGCTTGGTTGTTAGAGATAAAAGATAGGGAGGGAAAAGATTTATATCCTGAAATCAAAGAATTAGCCTTAAAAAAGAATCTAACCCAAAAGCATAAGGATATGGTGCGATATGAGTATATTAACCGTTTGGGATATTATTGTACGGAATCCAGCGAACATAATGCAGAATATAATCCATTCTTTATTAAAAGCAAATATCCTGAATTAATAGATAGATATAATATTCCTTTAGATGAATACCCTAGAAGATGTATAAAGCAGATGGAAGAATGGGAAAATGAGAAAAACGCCATCTTACAGAATGGAAAAATAACCCATGAGAGATCTCGAGAATATGCTTCCCGTATTATGGAGTCAGTGATAACAAATAAGTTGACTAAGATAGGTGGAAATGTAATAAATACAGGATTAATTGAAAATCTTCCAGCTGATGCTTGTGTTGAAGTACCTTGCATAGTAGATGCACAGGGTATTCATCCTTGCTATGTAGGCAGATTGCCTGTTCAATTAGCCGCAATGAATATGACAAATGTTAATACACAGTTATTGACCATTGAGGCAGCTATTACTAAGAAGAAAGAGACTATTTATCAAGCTGCAATGCTTGACCCTCATACTGCGGCTGAGTTATCAATTGACGACATCGTTATGATGTGTGATGAGTTAATTGAAGCACATGGGGATTATATGAAAGAATATCGCTAGGCTTAACCCCCTGGGGATTTAGTGTGGAATGAGCTTCACCTATTAAGTAATTTAAGAATTTAGTGAATACATACTATTTCTATTATTGATTGTATTATTTTACATGATTTTATTTAGGTAACTATTATTTTGTTGTTATTTTTTGTTGTTATTTTTTGTTGTTATTTTTTATTGTTATAATTTTGTTGTTATAATTTTGTTGTTATAATTTTGTTGTTATTATTTTGTTATTATTTTTTATTGTTATAATTTTTATGATAATATTTTTGATGATTTATTGGTATTATTTTTCATGTAATTATTTTCGTTGCTTTATTTTTGATTTTACGTTGCAATAGTTTTTGCTGTTATAATTTTTGTAGTTGCAATTTTTGTAACTATAATTCTTTTTACTATGATTTTTGTTATTATTGTTTGGTTCTATTGTTTTTGAGCCATTGTTTTCACTATCTTATTTTAATGTTATGATTTGATGCTATCGTTTTTACTGCTATAGATTTGTTCTTTTGATTGGCCTAGTTATTATAAATGTGCGTAGATTTGACCCCTATTTCGCAGAATTGTCAAATAGATTTAGGCGGTTTGTACATGTTATGATACAGAAGAATTAATTAAAAGTACGAATTATATGAAAGGTTGGGGAACATTATGAAATGTAAAAAACTAATTGGTTTTGCATTAGCGGCTGCCCTGGTGGTTACTTCTTTTACAGGATGTGCTAAAAGCGGAGAAAAAGATGCGGGGGGTGCTAAACCTACTAATACTGCCTCGGAAGGTTCAACTACATCTGGGGAAGATGAAAAAGTTACAATTACAATTGGAGGATGGCCAACACCAGAAAATGAACAGTATGAATATTTTGAAAATCTCAAAAAGACTTATACTGAAAAATATCCAAATGTAGAATTTAATACAGATGAGTACTTATACTCTGTAGATACCTTTTTACCAAAAGCTGCAAGTGGTCAATTACCAAATCTATTTTTAACATGGTTTACTGAAACAAAGAAAATCATGGATGCAGGCTATGCAGAAGATATTACTAATCTACTTACTAAAAATGATGTACTTAACAGTATTAATCCAGAACTATTGCCACAAGTAGAAAAGGATGGGAAATACTATGGCTTACCAGTAAGCGCCTATAGCATGAGTATGATGTTTAATGTGCCCTTATTTAAAGAGGCTGGACTTGTGGATGCAGATGGAGTTCCTTTGTTCCCTAAAACTTGGGATGAGGTTACCAAAACAGCGGTAACAATCAAAGAAAAAACTGGAAAGACAGCTTTCTTTTATCCAACTACATCAAACCATGGTGGTTGGATGTTTACCAATCTGGCATGGAGCTTTGGAGCTGATTTTGAAACACAGGTTGATGGTAAATGGAAAGCTACCTTTGATAGTGCAGAAGCGGTAGCGGCACTTCAATATTTAAAGGATTTAAAATGGAAATATAATGTAATACAGGAAAACAGCCTTGTTGATTTAAATGATTTTACTTCACAGTTTGGTACAGATCAAGTTGCTATGGGACTTTGTCATATAAATATGGTAAATGGTATCATTAAAAGTACCGGAATGAGTAAGGACAATATAGCAGTATCAACAGTACCAGAAGGTCCTGGTGGAAAAGCAGCACAGATGGGTGGTAATGTTTATATGCTTGCTCCTGGAACTACAGAAGCACAGCAGGAAGCCATCATGAATTGGCTTACAATCAGAGGAGAGTCACCTGTATTCACTGATGATGCAATGGCAGGTTTTGAAACAAGATATAAAACCAATGCAGAGCAAAATTATCCAGTAGGTCCTATGGGAGTTCGTATTTGGACATCTGGTGACAGAATCACAAAAGAGAATGATATTCTTAACAAATACTTGAATGTAGATATGAAGCTTTGGAACACTTATAGCGAACATGCTTCTGAGAATATAAAAGCAGAACCACCAGTGAATGCTCAGGAATTATATAAATTATTAGACTCAGCAATACAGGAAGTGTTTACGAATAAAGATGCAGATCCACAGGCACTTTTAACGAAAGCAGCAGCAGATTTCCAAAAAGATTACCTTGATAAAGTGGAATAATTAATTTGTTTTATAATACGTGCCAGATATTGTGTGAGAATTAATTTAAAACAATATCTGGTATGCTTTTTTAAGTGCAGTTACAAGGGGAAGAATCCTAAGAATTCTGGTATAGTTTATAAGTAGAAAATGGAGGTCTAAATTTGAGAAAAGCAGAAATACAGACATCTGGAAAGGCAGATAAGCCACAAATAGTATCGAAACCAAGTGTTTTACAAACTTTAATAAATATTTTTAGAAAAGATTTGGGCTCATGGATTCTGTTGGTACCTACAATTATTTTATTTTTTATCGTTCTCTGGCAGCCTTTAGTATCAGGACTGGCATTATCTTTTTATAAGACGGTTGGATATGAGGCAACAGAATTTATTGGTTTACAAAATTATAAAGATATTATAACAAACTCTGAGTTCAGAGCAGCATTATTAAATACCTTTGCATATACTGGCTGGTCTTTGGCATTGGGATTTGCAGTACCATTATTAATAGCCATTATGCTTAATGAAATGATACATATGAAGTCGGTTTATCGATTTATATTCTATTTTCCCAGTATGATTCCTGGCATGGCAACTGCACTTCTTTGGTATTTTATCTTTGATCCAAGTCAAGGAGGAATTCTTAATATCCTTCTTGGTAAGTTAGGGATGGGACCTTCCCAATGGCTTCAGGATGCCAGGTTGTCAATTCCTTTGATTGTACTTACAATGACCTGGCGAGGTTTTGGCAGTGCTATGCTGATATATCTTGCTTCTTTACAGGGGATAAATCAGGATCTTTATGAAGCAGCAAGTATTGACGGAGCTGGATTTTTTAGAAAAGTATGGAGTATTCAAATTCCTCATCTTAAAAGTCTAATCATGTTAATGCTAATCAGGCAGATTATTGGTGTATTCCAGGTAATGCAAGAGCCCCTTGCCATGACTTCTGGAGGTCCTAATAATGCCTCTATCAGTTTGATGCTGGAAAGTTATTATTATGGTTTTAGATATTTCCAAGCAGGAAAATCAATGGCAGTAGGTGCAATTACATTTTTAATACTTGCAGTACTAACTATTATATATCAAATTATGGCTAGAAAGAAGAATTGATGATTGCTAGGTGTGAGAGTGAAAGAAAATTTAGTATAGAAAGGTTGCCACATAGGAATTCCTTCACTCGATTTTATTAGTGGCAGTATTGCAGGAATTCCTGCGATATGCAATGGGTATAAAAAATGAAGAATTTTGATAATAAAAATTTAGGTGCCCTTAATACAATAAATATGCGCCGAACCAGCAATAAGGTGGTATATTGGGGAATGTTTGCTATTCTACTTGTTGTTGCTCTAATCTGTTTATTACCGCCTCTATGGATATTAATCTCAAGTTTTAAAACGCCTAGAGAGCTAATGCAGATTCCACCGGCTATTTTTCCTGAGAAATTTTCCTTTGAAAAGTTTGGAGATATATGGAAGTTATTGCATTTTGAAAAATTTTATATAAACACTATTATAATTGCTGTCGGTTCAGTTATTTCAGCAGTTGTTTTAAACGGTTTGGCAGGTTATGTTATCTCCTGTCTTAAACCAAGAGGGTCAGTAGCAGTACTCACAGCAATCATATGGACAATGCTCCTTCCAAATACATTAAGTATGGTACCATTATTCAAAAACATGATTCAACTTCCGGTATTAGGATTTAACTTATCGAATACTTATTGGCCAATGTGGATGTGTGCGGGTGCCAATGCATTTAATATATTACTTTTTAAAGATGCTTTTGATAGCTTGCCAATTTCTCTGGTAGAAGCTGCCAGATTAGATGGTTGTGGTCGTATGGGTGTATTTGGACGAATTATTTTACCCCTAAGTAAACCTATTATGGCTGTGGTATCAATATTTACTGTAACTAGTGCCTGGGGAGATTTTCTATTACCTTATTTAATTTTGACAGACCGTAATAAACAGACAGTTATGTTACAGATTTATAATTTGCAAACCTCTAGCTATAGTTCACCGGCTGATCAAACATTGGTTGCAATTGTTTTTGCAATTATACCACCTATTATAATTTTCTTCTTCTTCCAGAAATTTATTATGGGAGGTGCGACAGTTGGGGGTGTTAAAGAATAGAATGAAAAATATAGATAAAAATGATACAGGTGAAGAAACCAAACAATTTCATATGATGGATACAAAAGTTTGGTCTAGAGATCCTGCAGTAATATATTATGAAGGATATTACCATTGTTTCTATACAGGTGTCCGAGAAAATGATAATAACCGGAGATTAACACTGGAATTGATTAGAAGTAAGAATTTAATTGATTGGTCACCAGCAGAAATACTACTGGATTCATCCCTTGGATATTCGAGTCCTGGTAATCTTTTAGCAAGTGATGATGGCTTTATTCTATGTTTTCAAAGTTATCCTATTAATAAAGGCGAGCTGTATGGCAATGAGAATTGCAGGTTGTGGTATATGAGAAGCAAGGATTTAAAGCATTTTGATCAACCCACTATTATGTCAGAGGAAGGTTGTACCGCCAAGTGGGCAAAAACAAGCAGACAAATTGATCCTTTTATGATAAAACATAATCAGCAATACTATGTTTTTTATAAAACAGATGGATGCATTGGGGTGATGTGCTCATCTGATTTAAAGAAATTTAATGAAATAGGTCTTCATAAACCTGTTCTGTCACCCAATGAGACTCCGGATGGATCCACAATAGAGAATCCGTGTATTGTTCCGATGGATGGTTATTTTAAAATGTTTTTTGCTCCTTGCAGAAATGGTCGTGGTATAGGTACTGCTGAGTCAGAGGATTTAATTCACTGGCATAATATTCATTATCTTAATTTTCCTAATCTGACATGGGCACCTGGAGGAGCAACTGCACCTATGGTATTGGATGATAGAGAGCGCTCAGGAAAATGGCTGATGTTTTTTCATGGGGATACAATAGGAGTTCATGGAGGAGAGTTAGGATTAGCCTATAGCGATGATCTGGTAATGTGGACTTTAAGTAAAGACGGATCAGGCTTAATCATTCGATAAATACCATGCCAGATATGATATACTATACCAAAAGAGCTCCGATTGTTAAAGAAATAGGTAGGATCTTTTTTGTAAGGTGAATATTCATTAATATTTTAGAAAAACCCAGAGATATACTATTTCTAGCTTCTAAAGTAGGTAACAAGGCTTGGAATAAGCAGGCCTTACCTTAGTTCGCAAGCATCACAGGTAAGATTATGAAAGTAAATAATAGTAAAACAAAAGCGTCACACCATATATGACGCTTTTGTTTTGATCATATAGAATAATATCATATAATAAAAAATACATAGGAATTATGCTTTCATTTTATATAAGAGAACAGTTTCTTACAGTTAAATTACGTGATACTCTTTTAGGAGTTTCTCGATATCTGTACCATGAATCTTCTTGAGAATTTCTTTCAGGGCAAGTTTTTCCTTTAAGTTAAGATTCATCTCAGTAATTTTCTTTCCATCTCTTAGTTGTACAGTAGCATGAAGCAGGTCACGAATATCAAATGTACTTCCCCAGACTTCTGGTACACCTCGGTCAATCTGAAGCAGTTTATAAACCGCCTCCATACCAGTACGGACGGAATACTCGGTGGTAAAGATAGTGTCACGTACAGTTTCAGCAAACTGACCTAAGAAGGCAAAATTAACAGCACCTTCCGGGACTACATCAGGACGATCACCTGCAGCTCTAGGCATAAAGAAAGCGTCAATATATGGCATTATACATGGGATAGTGTTGGCACTACTCTCTGCTAAAGTTTCAATCTCACTTTCTGGTACGCCCATATGATACAGCCATTCCATACAAATTTCTTTCCCGGTACAATCGCGCATTGGTTTTTTGATATAGTTACCAG
>DALYNO010000102.1:0-9987 GCA_031975295.1 Anaerocolumna sp.
TGTACTTCTGGCAATAACACTTATTCTTGGAAGCATATCTAATAATTCTTTATCACTTAAATCTGCAATATCTTTTGACTCAACTGCTATATGTTTTTCATCTAAAATATTTAGTTCATTGGCAATGGCGGTGGCAGTTACTATATTATCTCCGGTGAGGATTTTTAGATGAATTCCCGCAAGGCGACAGTTTTTAACAGCCTCATAGACATCAGGGCGTAGTGGATCTGTTATAGCTACAAATCCGTCAAAAATCATATCATTTTCCATTTCAGCATGATGTGCATCGTCCTCATAGTCCTTCATTGAATCAAGCTCTTTGTGGGCAAAAGCAATCACTCTCATTGCTTTTTCCTGTGCTTTTGTAATGTATTCTTCAATTTCCTTTCTTTTAATAGGATCTATTGAACACATGGTGAATACACATTCAGGGCTTCCTTTCACGTAGGATATAATCTTTCCATCCACTTTACTAATGGTAGTCATGTGTTTTAATTCAGATGAAAAAGGAAAGGAATGTAGTACATCATGATCGAAACGTTCTTCTTTATAAGACTTACCGCTTGATTTTCTAGCATGGGATTTCTCATAGAAATTTAACATGGCACATTCCGTAGGATTACCAATAAATGTTCCTTCCTTGGAAATATCTGCGGTAGTATTAAGACAGACGTTGTGAATAATCCAGGTGGATGTAAGCTTGGAAGGATTATCATGCCATTCCTTGTCATAAAAAGCAGAAACCGTCATTTTATTTTCGGTTAGCGTACCTGTTTTGTCTGAACAAATTACATTAATACACCCTACTGTTTCTGAAGCTATCATCTTTTTAACCAAAGCATTTTGATGAGATAGCTTAATAATATTTATAGAAAGGGATACTGCAACAATTGTAGGCAGTCCTTCTGGAACAGCGGCTACAATAAGAACGATACTAGTTACAAATGCATCCAGTACAGCTTCGAAGGTAAGATTGCCTGCAAAAGCAAATGATATGATTTCGCTTACAAATACAATAGAAGCAGCAATTATCCCAAGAATAGTAATAATTTTACCAAGTCTGGCTAGCTTTTCCTGAAGCGGTGTTGATGTTTTTTCCTGTGTAGTAAGTTCTTTTGCTATTTTACCAAATTCAGTGTTATCTCCAACAGCGGTTATGATTAATTTACAATGTCCGCTAGTTATGTAGTTACCTGAATATAACATATTACATCGTTCCGCAAGAGGCGTTTTATGGTCAAGAATCATATATGCAGCTTCTTTTTTGGCCGGAATACTTTCCCCCGTTAATGTGGATTCATCTACTGAAAGTCCATAACTTTCAAAAAGCCTGCCATCAGCAGGAATTTTATCTCCGGTTGAAAGGAGCACAATATCTCCCACTACTATATCTTTTTGACCAATCATAACAGTATCACCGTTTCGTAATACTTTAATAAGTGTGTCTTCACTTATCTGAGTAAGAGCCTCAAATGCCTTGGCACTTTTACCTTCCATAATTACAGTTATCATAACTGATAAGGAAATTGCAGCGAATATTCCAACACATTCTAGGAAGTCAGCTTCACCACCTGTTATAGCCCTTATAATATTTACCACAAGTGCAATAACCCCCGCCATTACAAGCATTAAAATCATAGGTTCACTTGCTGCACCTACAATACGTTTCAATAGGGATTCTGCCTTTTCTCTGGTAAGCGTATTCACTCCGTATTGTTCACGATTTTTGCTTGACTGTTCTGTAGAAAGTCCAGCAATTGGATCAGTCTTTAGTTTACTTATGAGCCTTTCTCTACTTTCTGTAAATTCTGTCAATTAGATTTCCTCCTTATGTATGTAGTTGATTTTTGACAATATAAAAGACTCGTGTATAGCCATAGAGCTACACACGAGCCAAAAAAAATAGACCATGTACGCTACTAATAGCTATACATGAGTCTCGTTTATTAAGACAAGCCAGACTTTAACAGTCAGTATGTTGACTTGACACGCAATAATGCGCAAACTACTCCCTCACGAGTTTTTAAATTGTTACGATAGTATATCACTTAGAGGAAATAAAGTCAATTATAAAATATACTTCCCCGAACAAAGAATGTGCAAAGTACATTCCGTGCTGACGTACTATTACGCAAGTGACAATCTTACCCACCCCTTAGCACCCTCCATTACTGCAACCCACCCGGTTTGACTATACGGCTCACTGGCGATTACCCTAGTCGGACTTGCACCGACTGGTGTGGATCCAGCTTCGCTGGATACGCTCCTATACACGAAAAAAGAGTATACATCATAGCCTATGTATACTCTTCTGGAATTATTTTCACACACTGCACATCTATTTATTGACTCAAACAGCTGAAACTATCTTTCTTCTCTAAAGTATGCTTCTCCCAAACTTGCTGGTGGTTGATTTTCCTGTTTGTTACGTTTACTTGTTAGTACTAATACTACTATAGTAACTACATAAGGAAGCATTTTGCAAAGCTCCTGGGTTGCTCTGCTTAAGCCTGGCAAATAAATATACAAAATGTATAGTCCACCAAAAAGGAAAGAACCCCAAATTGCATTAACCGGGCTCCATAATGCAAGGATAACTAGTGCAATAGCAAGCCACCCTCTGTCACCAAAGCCATTATTGGTCCAGGTTCCACCAAGATATTCCATAACAAAATATAATCCACCAAGTCCAGAAATAGCAGCACCTACCACTGTTGCAACATATTTATATCTAGTTACGTTTATACCTGCTGCATCAGCAGTACCAGGGTTCTCACCAATGGCTCTAAGGTTCAGACCTTTTCTAGTTTTATTTAAAAAATATGTTAGATAGATAGCAATTATAATCGCTGTATAAGTTAAAAAACCATAAGTAAAGAAAATCTTACCAATAACAGGTATACCAGATAGTCCAGGTATTGTAGCTCTGTAAGCTGATGCTGTAGTGGCTACCGAAATCTGACCAACACCACCAGCAAGCTTTGAAATAGAACCACCAAAGAAATTACCAAAACCTACACCAAAAGTAGTTAGGGCAAGACCTACTACGTTTTGATTAGCACGTAAAGTTATCGTTAAAAAACTGTAAATAAGCCCGCCAAGTGCAGCTACTAAAAGGGCAGATATAAAGGATACCAGTAACCCTATAAAGGCCACTGGATGGTCTGTGGATTTCTCATAAAAGAAAGCTCCCATTAGACCTGCTATACCACCCATATACATAATTCCTGGTATTCCAAGATTTAAGTTACCTGATTTCTCTGTAATAATTTCACCGGAGGCACCAAACAGAATGCTAATTCCCTGTCCAATAGCTTTCTGAATAAATGTTAAAAATAAATCCATATTATTTAACCTCCTTTTTCTTCTTAGAGAATTCCAATTTGTAATTTATGAAGAACTCACAGCCTATTAAAAAGAATAATATGATTCCTGTTATAATATCAGAGGCATTTTCATTCAAACCATATTGCGTAGCAATCTGAATAGACCCTTGCTGCATAAATACTAGAAATAGTGATACAATCAGCATGGCAAATGGATTAAATTTTGACATCCAAGCAACAATGATTGCTGTAAACCCTCTGCCATTTCCAGTACTTGTAGAGATTGTATGACTGGCACCACTTACTATAATACATCCAGCAAGCCCGCAGATAGCACCGGAAATCATCATGGTACGTATAATTACTTTTCTTACATTAATTCCTGCATACTTTGCAGTATTCTGACTTTCGCCAACTACTGCAATTTCATAACCCTGTTTACTATATTTCATATAAATAAACATTCCCAGCGTTACAATTAAAACAATAAGAATATTTAATCCATAATTAAGTCCAAACAGTTCTGGAAACCATCCTTTTTTAGTAGCCGCATTAATAATACCAACAGTATTAGAGCCTTTGGGATTCTCCCAGAATACAATACAAAATGTAACGATTTGCATAGCGACATAATTTAGCATTAATGTAAATAAAGTCTCATTGGTATTATAGTAAGCTTTAAATATTGCAGGAAGAATACCCCAGAGCATACCGGCTATACTACTTGCAACAAAGATTACTAAGATTAATAACCATCCAGACATCTTATCACCTAGATAAATCATGATTGCTGCTGTTGCAGTACCACCCATAAGAATCTGGCCTTCAGCACCAATATTCCAGAATTTCATTTTAAAGGCAGGGGTAAGACCAATTGCTACAATTAGTAAAACAAGGGTTTCCCTTATGGTTACCCATAGACGTCGGTTCTTACCAACAGCCCCATCGATAATACCTAAATATACATTAATAGGATTTCCTTTGGTAATTGCCATTATAATAAGTGCGCAAACAATGAGAGATAGTATAACTGCAACAAGGCGGATAAACCATGCTTTTGATTTACTTATGGTATTTCTTTTTGAAATTCGAGCAAAGGGTTCTTTATTCACTACGCTGATTTGCTTATTCATGTGTATTTTTCCCCTTTCCTGATCCTGTCATCATTAGACCCAGTTCTTCTTTTGTAGCTGTTCTAGCATCCACAATACCAGCTATTTTACCGCTATTTAATACCATAATTCTGTCGCATAGTTCCAGTAATACATCCAGATCTTCACCAACGCATATTACTGATACACCTTTTTGCTTTTGTGTATTTAATAGATTATATATTGTATAGGAAGAATTAATATCCAAACCACGCACTGGATAGGCAACTAATAGTACATTAGGATTGGAGGCGATTTCTCGGCCTAAGAGTACTTTTTGTACATTTCCACCGGATAATCTGCGAATTGGCGTGTCCACACCTGGTGTTACAACATCTAATTTTTCTACTATTTCTTTTGCTAAATCCTTAGGTTTTTTACGATCTGCCAGGAAATGCTTGCCTTCATTATAGCTTCGAAGCATCATATTATCTGTTAAATCCATAGAACCTACAAGCCCCATACCTAGTCTGTCTTCTGGAACAAAAGCAAAGCTTATCTTAAGGTTTCTAATATCTGCTGCTTTCATATCAGATATTTTTTCAACATTTCCCTCTGGCGCATAATAAAGAATTTCTCCACTATCAATATCCTGAAGTCCTGCAATCGCTTCTAATAATTCTTTTTGCCCGCTTCCAGCAATACCTGCAATACCTAGAATCTCACCGCTATAAGCTGTAAAAGAGGCTTGTTTTAATACTTTAAGTCCCTCTTTATTCTTACAGGTAATTCCCCTCATTTCAATTCTCTTTTCAGGCTTAACAGGCTCAGTACGGTCAATATCAAGTTCTACCTTTTCACCAACCATCATTTCTGTCAGAGAATCAACAGTAGCATCTTTTGTATCAACTGTTCCTATGTATTTCCCTTTTCGTAAAACGGCAACACGGTCAGATAATTCCAATACCTCATTTAATTTGTGGGTAATAATGATGATGGATTTACCTGCTTCTCTCATGTTTCTTAAGACATCAAAGAGTTTTTTGGTTTCCTGGGGTGTTAAAACTGCTGTAGGCTCATCTAAAATTAATATGTCAGCACCACGGTATAAAACTTTTAGAATTTCAACCGTCTGCTTTTGAGAAACGGACATGGAATAAATCTTTGTGGCTGGATTTAAATCAAAACCATATTGTTTGGTTAAATCTTCTATATCTTTTATAACCTTATTCATTTTTAAGCGTTCTTCGCCTTTAAGACCAAGTATAATGTTTTCAGCTGCTGTAAGTATATTAATTAGTTTGAAATGTTGATGAATCATACCTATACCCAAAGCAAAGGAGTCTTTTGGTGAACAGATGGTTACCTCTTTTCCGTCAACAAAGATTTGGCCCTCATCAGGAAAGTAAATTCCTGAAAGCATGTTCATTAACGTAGTTTTTCCACTACCATTCTCTCCAAGGATTGATAAAATTTCACCTTTCCTTACTGACAAGTTCACATTGTCATTTGCCACGACTTCACCGAAACGTTTGGTGACATTTCTTAATTCGATTGCATTTATCTGTTCCACTTAAAGTCCTCCTATACCAAAATTTGCGGAACTGCTTTCTGTCACGGCATACGATCATGAATATTTTATTAATAATTCATTGGTTTGTCGTGACATTATGCAGTTCCGCACAAGATAATTACATACTTGTATCATATGATGTGTAGGTCCAAAAGTCATGTCTTCTCCTGAAAGCATGAAACACATGACCTTTTGAACCTGATATCATAATAATTATTTCTCTAATAACTAGTTTGTAGTTAATTCAGTAATACCATCTATTCTTAAATCGAAAGCAGGTGCAGAAATAAGTTCTGATTCATGGAAATATCCATCACTTACATAATCAGCATATTTAGCAAAATCAGCATTAGATTTAATTAATTCATCTATAGAAGATCCACCAACTGTAAATGTTGTTGTGTCAAATACATGGAAAGTACCATTCTTTAAAGCTTCTTCAACTTCTGTTACTTTATCTGCTGTACCTGCAGCAACCACTGTATCATTTAATGCAGAGATACCTACTGCACCATCAACAAATCCCTTGCTCCAGTCAGTATCAATGGCTGTACCATCCATTACGCTCTTCACTGCATAAGTATAGTATGGACCCCAGTTAATAGTTGCAGAAGTTAATGCTGCATTTGGTGCAACAGAAGTCATATCTACATTATAGCCAACAATAGGAACTCCAGCTGTTTCACAGGCTGTAGGAGCGCCTGTTGTATCAGCATGCTGGCTAATTAATACTGCACCATTGGCGATTAACTGAGTAGCAACTTCATTTTCAGCTGCCATATCAGCCCAACTATTTGTATATTGTACTTCCATTGTTACGGAAGGGCATACGCTTTTTGCTCCAAGATAGAAAGATGTATAACCTGAAACAACTTCTGCATAAGGATATGCACCAACATAACCCATTTTTGCTTTATCAGCAGTAATCTTTCCACTTTCTATCATTTCATTTAATTTAAGTCCTGCTACTACACCAGATACATAACGTGATTCATAAACTGCTGTAAAATAGTTATGCATATTAGGTAATGTAGAGGATGCTGCCTGATATCCGGTTGCATGGCAGAATTGAACTTCTGGAAATTCTGTTGCTGCCTGAATCATGTAATCTTCATGTCCAAAACTATTAGCGAAAATAATATTACATCCTTGTTCTGCTAAGTCAACAATTGCATCATAAGCTGCTTCATTTTCACCAATGTTTGTCTTAGCAATCACCTGATCTTTAGATAATCCAAGTGTTGCAATCATTTGATCAATTCCTGCCATATGTGCTGCAGTATAACCTTCGTTTTCATCACCGATATAGATGATACCAACTTTAATGTTTGCTCCTTCTGTAGTTGCTTCTGTAGGATCTGTTGCTTTGGTTGGTTCTGCACTTTCTGTTTGAGTAGGTTCTGTTGTGGCTGCTTCGTTTCCTGTGTTTTTTGTAGATGAACTACAACCTGTTGCCAGTCCAATAACTAATACTAGGACTAATAATACGCTAAATACTTTTTTCATAAAAATCCTCCTATAGAATTATTCATAAAGTTTTGGCTAATCTATACACTAATGCCAAGGCATACCCTCAAGGCACATGTAACATAATAAAAAATACAACGAAAGTAGTTCTAATTCAGAACAAAGACGCACTATCACGCAAGTGACAATCTTCCATGGGCGCGTCATGAGCATTTCGCCCGGTGGATTTTTATTGTATAGGAAATTCAGCGAATTTTCCCATAAAATAAAAAAGTTGTATGTCCAGAATCTACATACAACCTCTTCGTTGCGGGAGCTTTGAAACATTACCTAGTATAGGCATGAAAAGGGTCAAAGTCAATGTTTTTGCCCTAAATCACGTTAGTAACATTTCTTATTGGATTTATTAGTATTACTTATTAGTACATTCATTAATTGCATTTATATTATATATAACCACAACTAATATATATAAGCAGCGTTTTACCGACAACATTCTAATAAAATTATTTTTCTATAGAACCAATGTGCAAAGCACATTCCCCCGCTGAGGCTGTCACTCAAATGACAATCTTCCATGGGCGCGTCATGCATTCCACCCGACAGGGCTTTTATTGTATAGAAAATTCGGAGAATTTTCCGATACAATAAAAATAAGGCTATGAGAAAATTCTCATAGCCTCGTTGCTTTCAATAAATAACATATTATCACGTTCGTTTTGATTAGTCAATCTAAAAATATTTTATTTTATATCTATTTTTTCATAGACAACTTAGTCGTTTTATACTTACTCCTATTCAGCTTTTTTGAGAAACAAAGAACTAAGTCCCAATATAACCACTACCATACCCACCAATCCATTTAATACTTTAATAATAACCAAAGGTAAGAATTGCCCCGTAACACTTCCAAGAAATTCCACTCATTTAATTCTTTCTTTTTAATCTACGCAGGTATTACTTAATAGAGAGAATTGCTTGACAGATATATAATATGATAAGTCTGCTATAAATTGATTAAAGTCTTATCTGTAAAGTGGACAGGAGTTGTCATAGAAATAGGTTCCAGTATAGTATCCAGTGCATCAGGTTTTAAAAGACCTTCCAGCACCACCAGTTCTTTAAAGGGCATCCCCGTTTCCAGCGATTTCTTGGCAAGACTTGCAGCCTTTTGATACCCTATATATGGGCAAAGGGCTGTTGAAATTCCTACGCTGCTATTTAATAATTCCATGCATCTATCCTGATTCGCTGTTATACCTAGAATACAGTTATCAGTTAATGTATTTACTGCACCTTTTAAGGCTTCAATGGACTCAAATAGATGATAAAACAATACAGGCTCAAAAGCATTTAATTCCAGTTGGCCTGCTTCAGCAGCCATTGAAATGGTTAGATCATTTCCTGCAATTAAAAAAGCAACTTGATTCACTACTTCAGGGATAACAGGATTTACTTTACCTGGCATAATGGAGGAACCATTTTGCATAGGAGGAAGGTTAATCTCATGAATTCCAGTTCGTGGACCAGAGGATAATAAGCGTAAATCGTTACATATCTTTGATAGATTTAGTCCACAGATCTTTAAGGTTGCAGATATAGATACAAACCCATCAAGATTTTGGGTTGAGTCTATTAAATCCTCTCCTTGCCTGCATTTTGTTCCGCAAATTTTGTTAATATTATGTACAATATAATCAAAGTAATAGGGGCTGGTATTAATACCAGTTCCTATTGCCGTACCTCCCATGTTCAATTGATTCATGTCCTCTAAGGAACTCGTAAGTCTTTTTATATCTCTATCCACCACTGCTTTGTATGCACGAAAGGATTGGCCTAGACGCATGGGTACCGCATCTTGTAATTGGGTTCGTCCTATTTTTAATATATTTTCAAATTCTATGGATTTATCAGTAAATGCATCTTTTAGGCGGCCTAACTCATGAATGGTTTGGGGAAGAAGTTCAAGAATGGTAAGTTTACCAGTGCTTGGAATCACATCATTGGTTGATTGGGCCATATTTACATGGTCATTTGGATGTATTAATGTATAATCTCCCTTCGCACCTCCCAATAATTCTATTCCACGATTGGCAATTACTTCATTTGCATTCATATTAGCAGAGGTACCAGCTCCTCCTTGAATAGAATCCACAATAAATTCATCTAAGAACTTACCTGATATTATTTCATCACAGGCATCAATAATGGCTCTTCCAATCTTAACGTCCAACAGACCTGTTTCCATATTGGTAATTGCAGCTGCTTTTTTAATCTTTACCAGGTTTTTTATAAATACGGGATGAAGAGGTCTTCCAGTTATATTAAAATTTTTCCTAGCCCTTAAACTTTGAACGCCATAATATGCCTTTGCAGGTACCGCCATGTTTCCTATTCCATCTGTTTCCATTCTGATTTCCATAAAACACCCTCGTTTCATTGTGATTTTAGCTCATGGCTTCGAGAATAGCACCTTTTATTACAAAGGTAAAGTAGGTCAGGACTTTTCCTAATATAAAAAATTGATTGG
>DALYNO010000103.1:0-3318 GCA_031975295.1 Anaerocolumna sp.
GAAAATATTTATATTTTTATGGAAAAAGCTATAAAGAAGTAAAAGAAAAAATGAAAACAACATCTGAAGAAAAACTCTCCAAACAATTAAGTAAGCTAAATCAACCCTCAAGTTCAGAGGTATTATTTAAAAATTGGCTGGAAGGCGAGATTATGCAAAAGGTGAAACCGACCACCTATGAAAGCTACTATCACTGTGTTCAAAAGTATGTACTTCCGTATTTTCAACAGCCGGCTAATGAGCAGCTTACCAAAGACAGTATTCTTGGGTTTGTTAAAATGTTACAAGAGGATATGACGATTGCAGAAACATCAAAAGCCAGAGTACTTTCTATTTTTAAAACTGCATTAAAGAATATTTTGCAAAGTTCACAAGATAGTTTCTATCTTCTTGAGTTAATTAAGTTTCCCAAGGTTAACTACAAAGAGGTTCAAGTATTTACCATGATTGAACAAAGATTAATGGAAAGAGAGGTTTTACTATCTGAAGATATCCGAGCCAAAGGAATTATATTGTGTTTCTATACAGGAATACGTCTTGGTGAACTATGTGCCCTAAAATGGACTGATATAGACATGGAAACAGGAATTATGTCCATTAGTAAGACCGTATCACGAATCAAGACATTTCAGGCAGGAGGAAAAAAAACTGAATTACTTGTTGGTACGCCAAAAAGTCGTAAATCATTTAGAAAAATTCCGCTGCCTAGCTTTTTGCTACAGTTGCTTAGTGATAATAGAGGTACTTCAATTGATGATAATATATATGTATTTTCGGGTAAAACTGTTCCTGTTGATCCACGGGTTTACCAGAAACTATTTAAAAAAATACTAGATAACGCAGGGGTGAAAGATAGAAAATTTCATACCATTCGGCACACTTTTGCTACCAGAGCGTTGGAACTTGGCGTAGATATTAAGACCCTCAGCGAAATACTGGGTCACTCAAGTGTTGGTATCACGCTTAATATCTATGCTCACTCACTTATGGACCAAAAAAAGGTGGCTATAGAAAAATTTAACGAAATGCATCTTTCTAACAGGAATAGTACTATAATCGCCGTCTAACTATCCGTCAAGACCGTATCAGAAGCCGAATGAATTCACTTTTTTATTAAAAAACACAGTATGAATTATACTGCGTCTAAATAAAATAGTCACTGGATTATTATTCCTCTTGCATCTAAAATGATTCATTGGGAGAAAATTATTGTTTTACATAAGAAAAAGGAGAAGTAGTGAAATAATAAAATGTGAATAAAAGGCCCCATATTCGCAAAAGCAGGAGTAACCAAGCTGAAATCTCTACTACATAAAAGGGATTAACTAACAGATTGACTAAGACTATGTTATTGCAAGATTCAAACATCCCATCTCAAACAAATATACTAGGAGGATGTTTATGAAGAAATTTAAAGATTTTAGTATTGCAAGAAAGATGTTAACTGGTTTTATGGCAATGGTGTGTTTATCAATTATAGTTGGTGCAATGGGGGTTTTTGGAATGATTACAATCAATCAGAATGATACCTATCTGTATGAAAGCCAAACAGCTCCAATTAGAAATCTATCAAATGCTACTGTGAATCTATATAAGATCCGAATTGATTCCAGAAATGCAGTTATTAATGTTGGTAATATAAATGAAATTGAAAAAATACAACAAAATTACACGAATGAAAAAGAAATCTTCCTAACAGAATCAGAAGTATATAAGAAATCTATCAAAAGTTCAGATACCTTAGCTCTAATTGAAGAAGCGAATAGACTGTTTGTGGAAAGTTTTGATCCTGCTGTTCAAAAGAGTTTTGAACAGGCAGGTAAAGGGGATGCAACAGGAGCTATGGCTACACTCAATGGTGTAACCAGTGTAGTGGAACAAATTTTTACTAACTATGACAAAATCATGGATTCAAGAATGGATTCTGCTAAACAAACCAGTGACACGAATAGCTCAACCTCATTAACATTGACGGTTATTCTTATTATCCTTTCATTTTTTGGTGCTTTTGCAGCAATTATAATGGGACGGTCTATATCCAGAATGATTAGTAAACCTATTGAACAGGTAGTGATGGCAGCAAAAGAGATTTCATTAGGACGTGTAGATGTGCAATTGGTAGGAATAGATTCAAAAGATGAGACAGGACAGTTAGCAATAGCCTTTACTGATATGATGGCAGGAATCCGTAAACAGGTAAACATTGCAGAACTTATCAGTACAGGAGATTTTACAGAAAAGGTTCCACTTCGCTCAAGTGAAGATGTGCTTGGTTTAGCACTTACTAAAATAGAAAAAGATCTCAGTGAAACGCTAAATGCTATTAGTGTAGCCTCTGATCAGGTTAATGTTGGTGCAGATCAGATTGCAGATGCGGCACAAGCACTTGCCTCTGGAGCCGCAGAACAGGCAGCAACGGTAGAAGAGTTAAATGCTTCTATTGAAAATGTAGCAGAACAGGCAGAACAAAATGCATTGAATGTGCGTAAAGCTGCGGAGTATGTATCATTGTCAGAAGAAGGAATTTTTAATGGAAACACTCATATGCAAAACTTAAATAATGCAATGGATGAAATTAGCAAAGCCTCAAATAAAATTTTTGATATAACCAAGATGATTGAAGAAATTGCAGCGCAGACGAATTTACTTTCACTCAATGCAGCTATTGAAGCAGCACGAGCAGGAGATGCAGGAAAGGGATTTGCTGTGGTTGCACAGGAGGTAAGAGAACTGGCTACCCAGTCGGCGGATGCAGCAAAACAAACTGCAGATCTAATACGTAAGTCAGTGGATACAGTGGCAGAAGGTGAAAAGCTTGCGGTTGAAACATTACAGATACTTGCAGATGTATCTAAACAATCTAAAATTGTTGGAAATGCCATACGTGAGATTGAGTTAGCATCCAATGAACAAGCTGCATCCATTGAACAAATCAGTCAGGGTATTACACAAGTTTCCGCTGTTGTACAAAACAATGCCGCAACAGCAGAAGAAAGTTCAGCCTCTAGTGAAGAACTTGCGGCTCAGTCTCAAACTTTAAGAACAGAGATTGGTAAATTTAAGTTACAACAATAACTTGAGCTTTATGCTCACGGTCTATGTCATTGCATCTAAAGTTTATAAGAATTACCTCATAAACCTTGAGCAATGACATAGATAGCTTATAACGCTCTATTATTAATAGACCAATGGAAACACATAGATTTATTTATGTACCATGCATGGGAAACACATAGAATTATTTATGTACCATCCAATATATTAAATATCAGTCGAATCTGGTCTGTTATGGGTTAAGTAGGCTAGAAATTAATATAT
>DALYNO010000103.1:3328-4494 GCA_031975295.1 Anaerocolumna sp.
TATTGTAAGGAATTTTCATTAAAATATATTTTAACATGCTTAATGTAAGCCTTAGACAATTGCAAAGCTGTATAAGTTACGTAATTTGTTATACAATTAATACGAATTTTCTAGCTTAGATTGACCTATGGAGTAAGAATTAGTCAGAGACTGTGTCAATTGATAATCAATAATTAAGTTCTTGTTGTTTGTAGTTATCTATAATGTAATCAGATTAGAAAGGAGAAGAAACCATTGAAGGATTTATTTGAAGGTATGGATGTGGAGGCAATTATACAATTACTGCCACCGGATCAGCGTCTGCATATATTTAATGTCAGATTTCTTGTCCATCTTCTGGCTGAAAAAGTTTCCAGGTCCTGTCATTATGAAGAAGAAATTAAAGGAACGGAGTTAACAAATTACGGTGCTGCAGCATTTTTCCATGATATCGGTAAGGCATGTGTACCCAATAAGCTTCTCTCTAAGACTGAAAAGCTTACGGAGAAAGAATTGCATATGTTACGAATGCATACCATATTTGCTAAAGAGCTGTTTGTCAATATAAAACTGGATAAAATACATGGTGTTCCACAGCAGCTATTATCGTTAGCAGAAGATGCAGCAGTTTATCATCATGAATGGTGGAATGGAGAGGGTTATCCCTTTGGCTATCAGGGAAGAGAAATTCCGTTTATCGCAAGGATGACAGCAATATGTGATGCATACGATGCCATAACCAATACAAGGGTTTACCGCAAAGCAAATACTCATGCATATGCTTGTGAAGAATTAATGAAATATGCAGGCAGACAATTTGATCCTGATTTAGTTAAGACTTTTATGCAATATGAGGAAGAGTTTCTACATAGATGTCCTAAAATGGATTGAAGCTTACTCTTATTAGAGCTTTTTATAAATGCTATTTCATTATATTTCATTTCCATATCTTATTGACATAGGGAGTTTAAAAGGCACACATATCATATATAGGAAAAGTCTATAATCGTATTTAACATTAGATGAAAATAACTTAAGAAGAAATGCCAGCTTTTTAATTACGTTATTGTCTCTAACAGAAAAGTGAACTGCATCAATAAATACAACTGGATAGATTCGAAATCGGGCAGTGCTGCCAGTCCTCAATTTCAGGAAGAAGCTTGTTAGTGACATCTGAAATCATACCT
>DALYNO010000103.1:4504-9955 GCA_031975295.1 Anaerocolumna sp.
TAAAAGCCATAAATACCTCAATTTGCTCTGATATCTGCCTTGTTTACAATCCTTTCGCATATATAGAAATAATCTTATCTTCATTGTGAGAAAATCACGTTTTTGAACTACTTACGGTTCAAAAGAAGACTCTCTATCTTGAGATACTTGGATATTCATTTGCCATATTTGCTACGTATTGACTTGGATTTCTTGCCATTACGGGCATTTGAATTGCTTGTGCGCTAAGACCCATAGTCCAGGTGATTATCCATCTCTTCCTCCATCATGCTTTGGATAGTGCCACCAAGCAAATCTTTTAAAGCATCCTGAATGTTATCGGCTGACTGGATGTCATACTCTTGCAAAAGAGCTCCAATGATGTTTTGTTTTCCTAAAATTTATTTTCTGTGTGCCATAAAAATAGCCTCCTATGATTTTTATTTTATCATAGAAAGCTATAATTGAAATTCTTTATTTACAGTGTTTATTTCACTGGCTCTTAGGAATTGTTCATTTGTTTGGAACAAATCCATTCTAAATCCCATATCCTTTCGATACTGCTCAAATAATACAATTTTATATTAAGCTGCTTGAACCCTAATATAGGTATTAGGTTATGCATTAAATGGACTTTATCCAAAGAATATGGGAATGATGTTACTACAAATTAAGTATAGTGTGTTACATAGTTCATTTAGAAATAATACCTAAAGATAACTTCCAGATTAGTACTCTAAGTACAGACTCATCAATACGTTCCATAGAAATAGTATTATCCTTGACGGCATCAATTACGGCAGGTATTTGCTCAATGAAATTAGTAGCTATGAGCAAATCATTACCAGCTTCAATAGCAAGAACTGCCGCATCGGAGTCACCAGTATATTCCTTAATGGCATCCATACTTAAATCGTCCGTCATAACCACCCCTTCAAAACCTAATTCATTTCTAAGAATCTTATGGACTTCTTTAGACAGGGAAGCAGGATAATCCTTATCCATACTAGTTACAATATTATGAGATACTAAAATACTGTCTGCACCTGCTTCAATACCAGCCTCAAAAGGTAAGAAGTCACTACTTACGAAAGTATTATAATCTCTTTCATCAATGGCAATACCGGTATGGGTGTCTACATTGTTTCCGTAACCGGGAAAGTGTTTCAGGGTGCTTCCAAGTCGCTGCTCTTTCATAACTTCCACGACTGCTTTAATATATTCAGAGGTGTTAGCTGCATCCATTCCAAAGGTTCTATGATAAATAAAATCAGAAGGATTGGTGGATACATCACACACAGGGGCAAGATTTACATTGATACCAAGTTTAAGTAATAGAGTTGCTTTCTCTAACGTATCGCTTTTAATTAAATCAAAACCTCCTTCGGTATACAAATCCTTAGGGGAATGAAAAGGAACTGCTCGAAAGGCGGGATATTTGCTGATTCTATTTACATTACCACCTTCTTCATCTACACCAATCAACAATGGAATTGATGATGCAGCTTGGTAAGAGGCGGTTAAATCCTTGATGGAAGCTTTGGTCTCTTCCTTAAAATCATCTCCAAATAAAATATATCCTCCCAGATGATAGGTATTAATATCCTCAATTGCCTGGGCTTTACGCAGACGTACAAAAAATAACTGTCCAACTTTTTCTTCCAAGGACATATCCTGTAACAGCTCCTTGGCTCTGGATTCATTAGTTACCACAGGAGTAGGGGTAACTGTTGGAGTAGGTGAGGGGGTTGGTGTGCTGGTAGGTAATGGGGTATTGGTTGGTTCTTCTGTGGCTGCAGGAGATATAGCCGGAGTGACTGTGTCTGAATTATTCCTCATAAAACTACAACCTCCAAGCATTAATAGGGTTAATAATAGTGTCAGTACAGTAAAACATTTTCGTATCATCATAACTTTATCCTTTCGTATCTTTACAGTATAATGATTGTTCCAATCACTTTGGGACAAAGAGCTGTATGTATTCGCTATTTATGCGAATCTAATTCTAGCACTTCTGTTAGGGTCAGTAAAGGTAAAAATTATTAAGTTTTTTGAAAGGATTAAAAGATGGACAAGAGTTCACTCATTAGCGTATAATGGATAGGAACTAAATTAGAATACAGGAGAAAACGCGTGAAAAAAGGAACTCAGCATGAAGGAATAGTGACAAGAGTAGATTTCCCCAATAAGGGAATCGTTCAGATAGAAGAAGAAAAAGCAGCAATCAAAAATACTTTACCAGGACAAAAAGTAAGCTTTGTAGTAAATAAAGCGAGAAAAGGTAAAAGTGAAGGAAGATTATTAGAAGTATTGGAGAAATCACCACTAGAAACTGAAGAAGCAAAATGTATCCATTTTGGTCCTTGTGGTGGCTGTACTTACCAAACCATATCCTATGAAACCCAGTTAAACCTTAAAGCAGAACAAGTAAAAAGATTATTAAATCCGGTCTGTAGTGACTATGAGTTCCTTGGAATTAAGGGAAGTCCTGACCAATGGGGGTACCGAAATAAAATGGAATTCTCATTTGGTGATGAAAGAAAAGATGGTCCCCTTGCCTTAGGACTTCACAAGAAAGGCAGCTTCCACGATATTGTAACAACAACTGCCTGTCAGATTGTCAATGAAGATTATAATCAGATACTATCCTGTGTACTGACTTACTATGAGAAGCTTGGTACTAGCTTCTATAAAAAGATGAGCCATGTAGGGTATTTGAGACATCTATTAGTAAGACGTGGGCAAAAGACAGGAGAAATTCTGGTTAACTTAGTTACATCATCACAATGGGATGGAGAGACTGCTGAGGAAACAGTGCTAAATACTATAAAAGAGGAATTATTAGAGTTACAGCTAAATGGTAAGATTGTTGGTATTCTTCATACAGTTAATGATAGTCAAGCGGACATCGTTCAAAGTGATAGAACGGATATTTTATTTGGACAGGATTTCTTCTATGAGGAAATCTTAGGACTAAGATTTAAGATATCCACCTTTTCCTTCTTCCAGACCAATTCCTTAGGAGCAGAAGTACTTTATGATACTGCCAGAGAATTTGTAGGTGAGACAAAGGATAAGTTAATATTTGATTTATATAGCGGCACCGGAACCATTGCACAATTATTGGCACCAGTGGCGAAGAAAGTAATTGGTGTGGAGATTGTAGAGGAAGCAGTTGTAGCAGCCAGAGAAAACACAGCTCTTAATGGATTGGAAAACTGTGAATTTATTGCTGGAGATGTGCTTAAGGTGATTGATTCCATTGAAGATAAGCCTGACCTGATTGTACTTGATCCACCAAGGGATGGAATTCATCCCAAGGCTTTGGATAAAATTATAGATTACGGGGTGGATAGATTGGTTTATATCTCTTGTAAACCTACCAGCCTTGCAAGAGATTTGGTGGTGTTGCAGGAGAGAGGGTATAAGGTGGAGAAGGTTTGTGCGGTGGATATGTTTCCGAATACGGTGCATGTTGAGACGGTTGTGTTAATGTCTAGGGTGTAATACTTGATTTTACTGGGTTTGCTGGATTACATCTAAATCGACTACTCAACTTAAAGTGTATTTTTGCGTTAATGGAAACATATCGAGGGATAGTAAAAGAACCGGAAAATAAAGCAGGGTTGAGTTGACAGAATTGATAACATCCGTAGGGGTGTGGAGATAGGATGGATGTTAAAAAAATTGAATTGATCATAATTAGTTTGAAAATAAAGTAAATTTTATATTTGAATAAAAAATGGAATATGTTAGAATTTATCTACTAGATAAGATGTAAAGGAGATAATTTTTATGGTATATGTGAGACCTCCCTGTTAAGCCTTAAATCAAAATAGTTCACGAGCACCTCCTTTGTTTTGGTTTATATATTCACTAATCAAAATGAGAGGAGCTTAGCACATGGACAATATTCGTAATGTATGGAAGCTTTATGCCATTCGGTTCTTTCACAACTTGATCCCTGCTTATGTAATTGAAAGGTTGTTTTGGGAACAAAGGGGCATGACAATCCAGATGGTAGTATACACAGAGATTATTTATGCATTAAGTGTAGTTTTGCTTGAGATTCCTACCGGTATCATCGCCGATAAATGGGGTCGGAAAAAGATGATTGTTTTAAATGCCTTATTCGGCTGCTGTGAATTTTTAATACTGGTATTTGCAACTGAATTCTGGCACTTTGCCGTAGCAGTATTTCTGGCAGGTGTTGGACGATCCGCTTGTAGTGGGTCTGAGAATGCACTGCTTTATGATTCACTGCTTTCAAATGGTGATGAAGAATCTTTTGAAAAATGCCTGGGACGCTTAAATGCCTGGGACTATTCAGCGGCCATTCTGGCAGCATTAAGTGGAAGCCTAATGGCCAGTTGGTCTGGATTTGAATTGAATTATTGGGTATCCTTTGCCGGGATGCTTGTTTCCTTGTGCATATCTCTTAGGCTGGTGGAGCCTAAAGTAAAGAGTAATATGGATGAGCCAATTGCAATCAAAGAATATGTAAAAGTTTCAGTGCACTTTTTTAGAAGGAATCAAGGAGTATGCCTTGTACTGCTATCTGGAATGGTTACAGGTGCAGCACTAAATTTTATTGACGAATTCTGGCAGCTTTACATAAGCAGGCTGGGTGTACCAATAATATATTTTGGATTGTTTTCAGCAGGTTTAAGTTTTTTCAGACTACCAGGGAATATACTTGCTTATAGAATCAAGAATAGGATAAGTTATCGGGCATTGATAGCAGGAGTGGTTTTTGTCTTCGCTGCAGGGCTGCAATATTTAAATGCAGTTAAAGGAACCACCAGCCTTGTGGTAATTTTCCTTATTTGCTTTGTGTCTGGAATTATAGAACCTGTAGCTACCGGATACTTGCATCACTGTATTGATTCATCAATGAGGGCAACCATTGATTCGTTTCAATCTTTAGGATTAAGATCAGTACTTATCATTGTAGGATTAGGTTTCGGTTTTTTCTCATCAAGATTTGATGTTTTTGGCGGTTATGGGTTTATATCTTTCATATGTTGTGTGTTCTTTGTATATTTCTTAATTTCATCGAAAGATGTTATAGAATAGCATAGTTTGTAATAGTAAAGGGGCAGATGGTTCTGCCCCTATTAAAAGTCATAAATACTTTATTCTTTTGACAAATCACTTAAAAACGGGTTGATATGTTCCCGTCAACCGATAGCAGTGGATATGTTCCCGCGAACACCGACATCAATTATATCCTCTCGAGCCATGTAGAGACCGTAATTCTGATGACACGTTGTGGTCAAAATGATAAATAGGACACTGAAACCACAATAAGTTGCGGTTTCAATGTGAAAAATGGGCCAAAAATCAGGCTAAAAAATAACCGATTTTTGACTTGATTTTTAGGGAAAAATTTAGATGACTTAGGTGATTTTGATGGAAGAGAAAAAAAGTCAAAATCATATCTTGTAAAACAGAAAAGAATATCCTGTTACG
>DALYNO010000104.1:0-9942 GCA_031975295.1 Anaerocolumna sp.
GCCAGTCTTTAGTATAGCGATACTGATAAAAAGTCCTAATGCTCTAGAACCAGCATCCCCCATCATCATTGAACTTGGAGTTGCATTAAACCACAAATAACTCATGATACAAGATACCATAATTAAAATCATAGTAGCGTCATTTTTATCACCGCCTAATATATTTCCTATTGCATATATTGTTAATAGGGTAATAACTGACAAAGTACCACTAAGTCCGTCAACTCCATCTGAACAGTTGGTTACGTTAATGGAAACCCATACTAAAATCGTACCAAGTATTACATAGAAAACAGGGGATAAAGTAATAGCTAAGTCCACAAAGGGTATATTAAGTACACTGGAATTAAAATTAACATAAGTAATGGAGAGGGTTAAAGCTATAATAAAGTCCAAAATTCCTTTTCGTAATTCACTCCATGGATTTTTGGAACAATCATCTAAAAATCCGGTGATCATAGCCGCAAGTACTAATATTAAGTAGATGATGCTTTCTTTTGTTATGGGTAGAAAAAGTAGAGAGGAACAGGAAAATACAATTATAAATAAGAAGCCAGCACCTCTTGGCTTACCAGCAGATAATTTCCCGTCATGTGCAAAGTCTCTGCCTCCATCTTTTGGTAAAAGACCTGTACCGAATTTGAGTAATAGATAAGTGACTATATAAGTAAATAATATACCGCTTAGTGCGATAAAACGGCTATCCAAATTGTTTTGTATCAAATAAATCATATGTGAACTCCCATCTGCGCAGATGCGCTTCAATAATATTTTTTCTTAATTGATGTCTTTGGGGAACTATAGTCACTTCCTATAGACGATGACTTTTCTAAAATTAGCATTTCGGTAAAAATATTTTTTATCATACCAGAATGTATTCTGCCTGATTTGTTTTATACTGCTGATTTATCCACCAGTGTTTTTTGTAAAATCATGACGAATAAGAGCTTGCAATACCAAACACCACCATAAGGTTATGAATGGAACCTATTTCCAATTATTCTCATAAATTACGGAGTCGAAACATAAATGTATCAAGAACTCTTTATCTATAGTTTTTTATACAGAAAATTAAAAAACACATTAGTAACTCAGCTATATGCGGATGTAAATAAGCTTCTTATTCTATATATATGTGAGAGAAAATAGGATTATATAAGTTTTTTATTGCGTCATTCAAAATATTTCTTTCCTTCCTTGTATATTATAAATCCCAAAGTTAAATTCTAATTTAGATGTTATCCTTTTCTCTGCAGTAAAGACATTTCAATTTCAGGGTGCGATTCATAATTTTTCCGTTCCAATTTCAATCCCAAAGTTTATTATGGTAAATCAAAGTCTACATGTCAATAATAATATGTAAAATTATTTTAAGAATATGAAAAAAGATTGTCAGAAAGACCTGGAATGGGTATAATGTATAAGTCTTTAGTATTAAATAACGATAGAATTAGAAGGATATATGTGAATGGAACCTAAAAAATTTTTTATGCCTGCCGAATGGGAGGAACATGAAAGGTCTTTTATAGAATGGCCTGTTAAGGAATCTTTGGTTTGGGAAGATAATTATGAAGAAGTTATGTTAGGATATATGGAAGTTGCAAAAGCAATATCTCAATTTGAAGAAATTACAATTATAGCAAACCCTGGAAAGAGAAGTGAAATTCTAAAAAATTGTGAGGCGTTTGCTCGTATCATAGAAATACCCCATAACGATGCCTGGTGCAGAGATAACGGGCCTACTTTCATCTGGAATGATGAAAAGGTGTTAAAGGGAATCAATTGGAAATTCAATGCTTGGGGAGAGAAATATAAACCTTATGATTTAGATGATAAGGTGGCAGGACAAGTGTTGGAGCATTATGGGGTGTCAAAGATAGATTCTCCCATTGTTTTAGAGGGGGGTTCCATCCATGTTGATGGGGAAGGAACTATGCTTACTACGATGGAATGCCTGTTAAACAAAAATAGAAATCCCCATTTGACGAAAGAGCAAATTGCTGAAGAAGTCAAAGCCAGACTTGGTATTAAGAAAATTATTTGGTTAAATCAAGGTCTGTATGGTGATGAAACAGATGGACATGTAGATAATATTGCTTGTTTTGCCAGGCCAGGTGTCGTACTTATTCAAACTTGTACAGATCAGGCAGATCCTAATTATGAAATTAGCAAAGAAAATCTAAATATTCTGCGTAATGAGGTGGATGCTATGGGAAGAACCTTAGAAATCATAGAGATTCCGCAGCCTCCTGCTAGATATTATAGGGAGGAAAGGCTTACATTAAGTTATTTGAATTTTTATTTTGTGAATAAGGGAATTATTCTGCCTGTATTTTATGAAGATGCCAGGGATACAGACAAGGCGGCTATTGATATCCTTAGTAAGGTGTTTCCTGAGAGAAAGATTGTAACTGTAGATGGTATGAAGTTAATAAAAGAAGGCGGTAATGTACATTGTATTACCCAACAGATGCCAAAGGGGCATGTTAAGGAAAGGATTAATGAATGGGAATAGTGAAAGTTGCAGCAACCCAAATGAGTTGCTCCGATGTTATTCTAGATAATATTAATAAAGCAGACAGGCTGGTTAGAGCAGCAGCGGCTGAGGGTGCGAATATAATATTGATTCAGGAATTGTTTGAAAACTTATATTTTTGTCAAAAGGAAAAACCAGAGTATTATGAATATGCGAAAACTGTAGAGGAAAATCAGGCAATAGCACATTTTAAAAAACTGGCAAATGAACTCCATGTAGTACTTCCTATTAGTTTTTATGAAAAGAAAAATAACGCAAGATACAATGCAATGGCAATGATAGATGCTGATGGATCAGTATTAGGTGTATATCGGAAGAGCCATATTCCTGATGGACCAGGATACGAGGAGAAATATTATTTTAATCCTGGGGATACTGGATTTAAAGTCTGGAATACTAAATATGGAAAGATAGGTGTGGGTATTTGCTGGGATCAATGGTATCCAGAAGCAGCAAGGTGTATGGTCTTAATGGGTGCAGAAATCCTATTATATCCAACAGCAATTGGTTCTGAACCAGAGAGTCCGCAGGTGGATTCCAAAGATCACTGGCAAAGATGTATGATTGGTCATTCAGCCTGTAATTTAGTGCCCGTAATTGCCTCTAATCGTGTAGGTAAGGAAGTAATAGATGATTCTACCATATGCTTTTATGGTTCTTCCTTTATCACCAATGCTACAGGTGAGAAAGTAGCAGAAGCAGATAGGGAAAGTGAAACTTATCTCTTGGCAGAATTTGATTTGGATGCATTAGAAAGGCAGAGAATTGAGTGGGGAATATTTAGAGACAGACGGCCAGAACTATATAATGTTATATTAACATATGATGGTGAGATAAAGTAATGAGTAGCCGTAAAATATCAATTTCAGTGAAACCTGAATTGATATATTCATAATCCTATCTTTCTTCCAATGTTTATAATCTTTACATTCCTAGTTACTTTGCTATAATCATAAGTGAAGGAAACAACCAAGAAAGTAGGTGTAATATGAATCTTTCAATTAAAAACCCAGAGCTTTTAAATATATATAGTTCCACGGAGAATAAGGCTTATTTCGGTGGAAATCAGGAATGGTATCTTAAAAAGTGGAACAAAGATGCAGGCTGTGGACCAACCTGTGCTGCAAATATAACTGCTTATCTTGCTTTAACCAGAGAAAAATTCAGGAGACTGTATACAGGTTTAAGTATGGAGCGAAATGAATTCGCAAATCATATGGAAGAGATGTTTCACTACATTACTCCAGGGCCAATGGGGGTAAATAGTTTAGACAAGTATATTGATGGTTTTATGAAGTATGCGAAGGAAAAGGAGATTGAAATCACTCCATTTGCTCTGTCTGTAGACTTATGCAACTATAAGAAAAGAGATGTTAAGAAACTTCAGGATTTTGTGGAAGAGGCTCTTACCAAAGATTGCCCCATCGCTTTTCTGAATTTATCAAAAGGTGCAGAAACAAGACTGCAGGGATGGCATTGGATTACAATAACCCATGTAAGATTTGAGGAAGATGATATAATAGCCACTGCCTCAGATGAAGGCAGGAAAAGAGAATTTAGCTTAAAATTATGGTATCTTACAACTAAAATGCATGGAGGAATCATATTTTTTCAATAATACAATTGCAGCTAAGTTAATAAAATATGTTGTATCATGAATTTTAATCATCAAAATAGAGAAAATACTCTAAGTATAGGTAATTGCTGTACTTAGAGTATTTTATTTTATGCAGATGGGTTATATCTTTGCCAGTAAAGTGCTTTCTTTCAACTGGATTAAAAGTCTTAAAGTTATGTAAATTTCTCAATTTTAAAAAAAAGTATTGACATGGGTTTAAGAAAATAGTATATTAATCAAGTAATATAAATTGTACACAATTAAATTAAACAAAATGATTTGGAGGATGAATTATGAATTTCTATGATTTTACAGCAAAAAAAATGGATGGTAAAGAACACAGTATGGAAGAATACAAAGGTAAGGTTGTTGTAGTTGTAAATACTGCAAGTAAGTGTGGACTAACACCCCAATTTAAAGAACTAGAGGAATTATATGAAAGATATCATAAAGATGGATTGGAAATTATAGGGTTCCCATGTAATCAGTTCGCGGCTCAAGATCCTGCAGGTAATGATGAGATTCATAATTTTTGCCAGAGAAATTATGGTGTATCCTTCCCAATGTTTGAAAAAATTGATGTAAACGGTGAAGGCGCACATCCTATCTATAAGTATCTCAAACAAGAAGCAAAAGGCACACTGGGAAATAATATCAAATGGAATTTTACGAAATTTCTGGTGGACAAAAATGGTAAGGTAGTTAAAAGAGTTGCACCAACAGTAAATCCAATAAAAATGGAAGAAGATATAAAAAGATTATTAAAGTAGAAAATGCAAACCATAAATCTATTGATTGATAAGAAGTAGCCATCATGGATTGAAGTTAAAGATAATAGGTGACGTTTATGAATAACAGCTATGATATAGCAATTATCGGCTCAGGGCCTGCAGGGCTCTCTGCCGCCTTAAATGCAAAAATACGAAACAAAAATTTTATTCTTTTTGGTAATAGCAAATTATCATTGAAAGTAGAAAAAGCGCATTTGATTCAGAATTACCTGGGACTACCTGGAGTAACAGGCGCAGACTTGGGAGAGTATTATAAAAAGCATCTAAGTGAGATGAACATTGAAATTACAGAAAAAAAAGTAACTGCTATATATAAAATGGGTGAAACTTTTTCCATACTTGCCAATAATGAAGTATACGAAGCAAAATCTGTTATTATCGCTACTGGAATTCAAACTGGAAGAGCTTTTGCTGGTGAGGATACCTTCCTTGGAAGAGGAGTAAGTTATTGTGCAACCTGCGACGGTGCTTTATACAAAGGAAAAGATATAGCAGTTATCGCCTATAACAAAGAAGAAGAGCAGGAAGTTAAATTTTTGGCAAATCTTGCTGGAAGAGTTTATTTAATCCCCATGTATAAAAATCCCTGTGAGTTTCCGGATAATGTTGAAGTGGTAAAAGGAATGCCTATTGAGATAAAAGGCGACATGACCGTTAAAGAGTTAGTACTAAAGGATAATAGACTAATAGTAGAGGGCGTCTTTATTTTACGAGATACCATAAGCCCTTCCACACTATTGCCAGACTTAGAGTTAGAAAACAACCATATTTATGTTGATAGATTAATGAAAACAAATATTCCTGGCTGCTTTGCTGCTGGTGATGTGGTAGGTAAACCCTATCAATACATGAAAGCGGCAGGAGAAGGGAATATAGCTGCATTATCTGCTGTAAATTATTTGGATAAGAATAATGTGATGAACAATTAGATAAGCTAGTGATTACGTTTTAGATTATGCTTACCAGTTGGTCTTTGTTTTTACATGATTAGCCACCCAGCTCTAATGGTAAGAGCTGGGTGGCTATTTTAATTTTAAGCAATTTGTTTTTGACAAATTCTATCGATATCTTCTCCACCAAGAGATTCTTTTTCAAGAAGTTCTCCAGTAATATCTTCAAGCAGATGTTTATTTTCAAAAAGAAGTGATCGAATTCGTTCATACAGTATATTCATCTGAGTTCGACATTTATCTAAAAAGTCTTTGTCGAGACTATCTTCTACAATAGCTGTGCTAAAAAGACCCATCTCTTCATCCATACCGTATTTATTCAGATAATCTACCATAAGACTGGATGCTTTCTGAATATCATTACTGGCACCGGTAGTAATTTCGTCCGCTCCGAAAATTAATTCTTCAGCAGCCCTCCCGGCTAATAAAACTTGAATCTCATTTAAAATCTGTCTTTTTGATTTAAACAGAGCATCTTTTGGAATGGATAGATTAAATCCACCTGCCCCTCGAACACTTGGGATAATTGTTACTTTGGCAATAAATTGATCTGGCTGAAGTAATTTAGTTGCCAGTGCATGACCTGCTTCATGATATGCAGTTACATTCTTATCTTTATCAGAAATAAAGCTTCTATCCTGTAAAGGTGCACCTGCAAGCACAGTATAATAAGCCTTTTCTATATGCTCATTTTTGATATAATTGCTCTTTTCATTTGCAGCATTTATTGCGGATTCATTTAACAGGTTTTCTAACATAGCACCACTAAAATATACTGTAGACTTAGCTAATGACTCTAAATCCACATTTTCTCCAAGTGGTTTCTTATCTCCATATAGTTTTAGTATTTTCTTACGAGCATTGATATCTGGCAATCCGATTTCTATTTGTCTATCAAACCTGCCTGGTCTAAGTAGTGCTTCATCCAGAGTATCTAAGCGGTTTGTAGCACCAATGACCACAATGCCTTTATTGTCATGGAAACCTGACATTTCTGTTAATAAAGCATTTAAGGTTTGATCTCGTTCATCATTACTAGCAGATGCATTCCTAGCCCTTTTTTTACCAATAGCATCAATTTCATCTATAAATATAACAGCTTTTTCGCTTTTTTTGGCTTTATTAAATAAGGATCGGATACGGCTGGCACCAACACCAACATACATTTGAACGAAATCAGAACCACTCATGGCATAAAAAGGTACGCCAGCTTCGCCAGCTATAGCTTTTGCCATAAGAGTCTTACCTGTTCCTGGAGGCCCATAAAGGAGTACTCCTTTTGGCATTCTCGCTCCAACGGCACTATATTTTTCAGGCTCTTTAATAAAGTCAATAATATCACCAACCATGGATTTTGCTTCAGCATTACCTGCAACCTGTCCTAAGGTGATTAATGTTTCACCTTTCTGAGGTTTTGTAGCATCTTTCATCAAAGGCTTGTTTGTTCCACCCCTTCTCATGAACATAAAAATTCCAATACCACCACCTAATAATAAAATTACCTGAAGGCCTTTCGTGACAGCATTGGCTTCTCCATGATTTACTTCTATATTATGCAATAATAAAAACTCAGTAAAGTCTTCTGTTTTTGGATTTGGTACACTGTAAACAGTTTTGTCTTCTTTTAATACAACGCGTAATGTATTACTATTTATGTTGTTGTTGCTAAATACAACAGATTCCACTTTGTTATCTTTTACAGCATCTAAGAACAAGGGGTAGGTCATTTCCTCTTTTGTTTGCAGGGGTTTGATAAATATAAATATTGCTATACTAATAAGAACAATCAGTGATACAATCATCAAGTACTTTTTCTTCATTTAGTAACCTCCTAAGGTTTAAAACAACGAATATGGGTGTTTACATCATTATAGGATATAAATTTACAAATATCTACAAATTAATATTGGTAAGTATGTTTTTTTATACCATTTATCAATTAAAATACAAATTACGGTTAATAAATGATAAACGAATCTGTTTATTCATAGAACATATAAGGCTAAGGGGTATTTCTTATTTCAAATATGACATGCAGTTGTCTGCTTACCAGGTTATAATAACAAATATAAGTGTTAAAGCTTATACTAGATTAAAGACAAGGAGAGAATAATTTGGCTGAATTATTGAAAGAAGTTTATAATAAAGAATTTTTACATGAACTATGTAGCAGTATTACATTATATTACCCAGAGTTTGATCAGGAAGGGTTTATCTTAGCAGTTCTGGATAACCCTTGGGAGGGGTTAAAACTAAAGGAGAGAATGCGGAAAATTAGTACGAAACTTTTTGAGTACTTGCCAGAATATGAAAAAGCAATAGAGATATTACTTAAAGTTAATAATATAAGTGTTGGGTTTCCTTATTTGATTCTGCCTGATTTTGTTGAAGTTTTTGGTTTAGATTATTTAGATATCTCAATGTTGGCTTTAAAAGAATTTACTAAAAGTTCGTCTGCAGAGTTTGCTGTAAGACCATTTCTGACAAAATACACAGATAGGGCAGTTGCTTACATGACGGCCTTTGCAAAGGATGAGAACGAACATGTACGTAGATTATCCAGCGAAGGGATGAGACCAAGGCTGCCTTGGGGAGGGAATCTGCCTCAGTATAAAAAAGATCCAAGTACAGTTCTTAAAATTTTGAATGTCTTAAAAGAGGATGATTCCCTGTATGTACGCAAAAGTGTGGCCAATAATTTAAATGATATCTCAAAAGATAATCCCCAAATAGTTATAGATATTGCAAAAAAATGGATTGGTAGAAATAAATCTACAGATTGGATTTTAAGGCATGGACTTCGGACCTTGATCAAAAAAGCGAATCCAGAAGCATTGGCACTGTTTGGTTATTCTCATAAACAGGATCAATTTATGAAAGAGTCTTCTTTTCATATTAATACTAATGCAGTTCATAGAGGAGAAGATTGTATGATAAATTATAGCTTAACCGTTGAAACCAAAGAGAGTCTCCATATTAGAATTGAGTATGCGATTGATTTTGTTAAATCTGGTAATAAGGTTTCAAGAAAAATCTTTTTGTTATCAGATAGAACCCTTATAGGTAATCATGTACTCCAAGGCAGTAAATTCCATAGTTTTAAGGAGCTTACAACCAGGAAACACTATCCTGGTTTGCATAAAATAGTATTATTAGTCAATGGTAAGGAAATTGCCGAAACAAGTATAATTTTACAATAATTCAATAAAATGTGTTTACTTTTCTAATATGATAGTTGTATAATCTTCAATAAATATTTTTTAAATAATTTAGATTAAACTAAAGATTTATTACAACATCATTTTGAGGAGGCACCAATGAAAAAGCTAGATTTAAGGAACCAAATGATTAAGGAAAAATTGCTGATAATTGTAGGTACTTTACTTGTTTGTATGATAGCAGTGTTATCAGTTATATCTTTTATCAATATTAATGTTGCATACAATCAGGCTATTACAGAGAGAAAAGCAAGCTATGACAGGGAAATTAAGGTCGCTGTGGATAACATGATAAGTGTATTAACTGTTAATTATGAGAGATATGAGAATGGAGAGATTACAAAGGAAGAGGCTTTAAACGCTGCTAAATTACTTGTTCGTAATACAAAATATAACAATGGTGACGGATATTTCTGGGCAGATATGGCTAATGGATTATGTGTTGTACATATGAATAAAGAATATGAGGGCACCAATAGACTTGAAGCCGTAGACTTAAAGGGTACTTATTATATTCAAAATCTTATAAAAGCTGGTGATAAAGAGGGTGGCTATACGGAGTATTATTTTAGTAAACCAGAAGAAAAAGGGGCCTTTAGAAAACGTGCCTATACAAAAATATTCCAACCCTATGACTGGTATATCAGTACTGGCAAATACTATGATGAAATTGATAAATCTATAAACAAACTTAATCTTTTAAGATTTGGAGGATGTTTTGCGCTGCTGGCAATTAGTACGATAGTTGCTATAGTAGGGTTAAAAATTCTAAATCGTAATGTGCTTAAAATCACAATGCCTTTAACTTCAGTTACAGAGAGACTTCATT